>NZ_JCBANN010000017.1:0-80031 GCF_059761975.1 Achromobacter sp. 46006 | reverse complement strand
CTGGCCGGAACCGGAATAGTGTATAAAGAAAAAGGCACAATAGAGACTCGGGAACGCGCCGGCACCGCGGCGGCAGGCTCGGCCCGGCGCGCCTGCACCGCGATCCACTGCGCCAACAGCGCGGCGGCGGCGAACGCCACGCCCGCGCCGATCCACGGCCCCTGGCGCAACCCCGCGTCCAACAGCAGGCCGAAGGCCAGCGGCCCCAGCGCCGAGCCGACGTCCATGCCGGAATACACCAGGCCATAGACCGAACCGGTGGCGCCCTTGGGCGTGACCCGCCGGATCAGCATGTCGCGCGACGGCGCGGCCACGCCCGAGCAGAAGCCCGCCAGCGCCACCACCGGCGCGGCGAGCAGCGCCGGCACCAGGCCCAGCGCCAGCACCACCAGCGTCAGGCCGGCCAGGATCAGCGCCACCATCACGGTACGCTCGGTGCGCGGGTTGGCCGACACCAGAAAGCCGCCGGCCGCCATGCCCACCGCCGATGCCACCATGTAGCCGGACAGCGCCGAGCTGGCCGTCACCTTGGACAGGTCGTAAAGCTGGCCCAGCAGCGGAATGGTGTAGTTCTGCACCGACGACAGCGCGATCGAGGTGCAGGCAAAGAACAGGAAGGCGCCCCACAGCGCCGGCCTGGACAGTAGCGTGGCCAGCGTCGTCAGCACGCCGTCCTGCGCCTTGGGCGCCGGACGCGCGCCCGGCCTGGCGTCACCGGCCTGGGCCGGCTCCGCGCCGCCCAGCAGGTTGCGACCCAGCACCGTCAGCAGCAGCACCAAGGCCACCAGCGCGGCGGCACTGTAGGCCGCCACGCGCCAGTTGGCCAGCAGCGTGATCGAGGTCATGAACACGGGCGTGAGGGCCCAGCCCAGATTGCCGGTCAGGCCATGCGCCGAAAAGGCGTGGCCCAGACGCGGCGCGGTGATGCGGTGGTTGATGATGGAATAGTCGGCGGGATGGAACACCGAATTGCCGATGCCGCCGACCACGGCAGCCGCCATCAGCATGGGGTAGCCGGTGGCCGAGCCGATCAGCAGGCCCGACAGCACGAAACACGCCAGGCCGAACCACAGCACCGGCCGCGCGCCGATGCGGTCCACCACGAAGCCGGACGAAGCCTGGCCGATGCCCGAGACCACGTAGAAGGCCGACACCAGCAGGCCGAGGCGGGCGAAGTCCAGCCCGAACTCGTTGCCGAGCGACACGTACAGCGACGGCAGGACCAATTGGAAGAAATGCGACGAGGCGTGGGCCACGCCGATCAGCAGGATGATCTGCCAGTCGCGCCGGCGGACGGCGGCGTCCGAGGCCGGAGAGGATGCAGCGGTAGTCATGGCGCGAGGCCGCGGGCAGCGGCAAAAGGCGGCCGCCCTGGTGGGTGGCGCGCGGGTTGTCTCCAGCAACGTCCGGCCGGGCCGGCGTTGTCCCTGTGGCGAATGCGGCACGCGGCCGTGCCGGCGCCGGTCTTGCCACCGGCCGGCGTCGCTCTTGCTCTGCCACGGCGGCCCTGGGCGCGAACCGGGCCGTCGTGGATGTCTGTTACTGAGCCTTCTCGCGGATCGCGGGCCAGGCGCGCTGCAGGTAATACAGCATCGACCAGACCGTCAGCACCGCGGCAACGATGATCAGCACGTCGCCCAGCAGCTTGCTCGACACGCCGTAGATCGGCTGGTTGTACAGCAGGCACGGAATCGCCACCATCTGGGCGGCGGTCTTGAACTTGCCCAGCCGGTGCACCGCCACGCTGGCGCTGGCGCCGATCTTGGCCATCCACTCGCGCAGCGCCGAAATGGTGATTTCGCGGCCGATGATGATGAGCGAGATGAAGGCATCGACCCGGCTCAGGTCCAGCAGCACGATCAGCGCGGCGCAGACCATCAGCTTGTCGGCTACCGGATCCAGGAACGCCCCGAACGCCGAGGTCTGGTTCCAGCGGCGCGCCAGCCAGCCATCGAACCAGTCGGTCAGGGCGGCGATGATGAAGGCCCAGGCGGCGAACGTGTCGCGCACCGGCACGGACATCCAGCTCTCGGGCAGGTAGAACAACCCGACTACCAGCGGGATCATGGCGATACGCAGCCACGTCAGGATGATGGGTACGTTAATTGGCATAGTGTCCGTATGCTACATCAGCCGGATGGCAGTGGCTGTCTTGCGGCCGCCGGGCGGCCGGAAAACGGCCCAGGCATCATCCGCGCAGCGCCTCGTAGATCCGTTCGGCCAGTTCCTCGGAAATGCCGTCCACCGACGCCAGATCCTCGATGCTGGCCGAGGCCACCCCCGAAAACCCGCCAAAGCGGGCCAGCAGGCGCTGCCGCCGGCGCGCCCCGACCCCTTCGATCTCCTCCAGCCGCGACACGTTGCGGGTCTTGGCGCGGCGCGCCCGCATGCCGGTGATGGCGAAACGGTGGGCCTCGTCGCGCACCTGGGCGATCAGCATCAGCGCGGCCGATTCGCCGCCCAGCGCCACCGGCGGACGGCCGTCGGCGAACACCAGGGTTTCCAGGCCGACCTTGCGCCCTTCGCCCTTGGCCACGCCCACCAGCGCCTGGATGTCCAGGCCCAGCTCGGCGAATACCTGGCGCGCCACCTCGACCTGGCCCTTGCCGCCGTCAATCAGCACCAGCCCGGGCATCTGCGCCTCGCCGTCGGCCACCTTGGCGAAGCGCCGCGTCAGCACCTGGCGCATGGCGGCGTAGTCGTCGCCCGGCGTGATGCCAGCGATGTTGTAACGGCGGTACAGCGAGGGCTGCATGTCGTGGTGCTCGAACACCACGCAGGAGGCCTGGGTGGCCTCGCCGGCGGTATGGCTGATGTCGAAGCACTCGATGCGCAGCGCGTCCAGCGCCGCCTCGTCGGTATCCAGGTCCAGCGTTTCGGCCAGCGCCAGCGTGCGGGCGGCGCGAGCGCCGGATTCGGTCAGGGCGCGCGCCAGGGCCATCTCGGCGTTCTTGACCGCTTGTTCCAGCCAGGCGCGGCGGGCTCCCTGCGGCCGCGTCAGCACGCGCGACGGGCGGCCGCCGGCCTGCTCCACCAGCAGGTCGATCAGGCCGGCGTCGGGCAAGGCGTGCGAACAGACCAGCACCGGGGGCAGCGCGTTGTCGGTGTAGTGCTGGGCCACGAAGGCCTCCAACACCTGCGGCGCGGCCTCGCCTTCGGCGTGGGTCGGGAAGAACGGCTTGTCGCCAAGGTGGCGTCCGCCCCGCACCATGGCCAGGTTGACGCAGACCTTGCCGCCGGCGATGGCGACCGCGACGATGTCGGTGTCCTCGCCGCTGACGTTTTCCATGGTCTGCTGGTGCAGCACCCGCGCCAGCGAGCCCATCTGGTCGCGCAGCGCGGCGGCTTCCTCGAAGCGCAGCGCTTCGGCGGCCTCCAGCATGCGGGCCTCGATCTCGCCCATCACGTCCTTGGCCTCGCCGTTCAAAAAGCGCACCGCGCGCTGCACGTCCGAAGCGTAGTCCTGCGCCTGGATGGCGCCCACACAGGGCGCCGAGCAACGCCCGATCTGGTGCAGCAGACAGGGCCGAGAACGGTTGGCGAAGACGGTGTCCTCACAGGTGCGCAGGCGGAACACCTTCTGCAGGATCTGGATGGTCTCGCGCACCGCCCAGGCGTTGGGGAACGGGCCGAAGTACTGGCCGCGCTTGTTGGTGGCGCCACGGTAATAGGCGATGCGCGGCCAGTCGTGGCCGGTGATCAGCAGATACGGGTATGACTTGTCGTCGCGGAACAGGATGTTGTAGCGCGGCTTCAGGCTCTTGATGAGGTTGTTTTCCAGGATCAGCGCTTCGGCCTCGGAGCGCGTGACGGTGACCTCCAGCCGCGCCACCTTCGCCACCATCTGGGCGATGCGCGGGCTGGACAGGTTCTTCTGGAAATACGACGAGACGCGCTTTTTCAGGTCGCGCGCCTTGCCGACATACATGACCTCACCAGCCGCATCCAGGTGCCGGTAGACACCCGGCAGATGCGGCAGGTCAGCCAGGAACGATTTGAGATTGAAGTCGTCGGGCATTCTGGTAACGGCTTTCGGCCTGCAGGGAATCCCAGTCGAGCGCGTCGAAGCGCGGCATCAACCGGCGGATGCGGGCCACGGACTCGGGCGCGTGGTCGAATTCGAGCCGCGCCAGCAGCTCGTCGGCCAGGTCGGGCCGGTTGCACACCAGCACCATGTCGCAGCCGGCGCCGAGCGCGGCCTGGGCGCGCGCCAGGATGTCGCCGGCCACGGACGCGCCTTCCATGGTCAGGTCATCCGAGAACACCACGCCATCGTAGCCCAGGCGGGTGCGCAGGATGTCCTGCACCCAGCGCCTGGAGAAGCCGGCCGGATGCTTGTCGACCTTGGGGTAGATCACGTGCGCCGGCATCACCGACGGCAGCACCGCGTCGCCCAGCCAGGCATAGGGCGCGGCGTCGTCCTTCAGGATGCGTTCGAGCGGGCGCGGATCGACCGGGATCTCGTGGTGCGAATCCGCGCCGACGAAGCCGTGCCCCGGGAAATGCTTGCCGCAGGCCGACATGCCGGCCAGCGCCAGGCCCTGGATCAACGCGCGCGACAGCATCGTCACCACCCGCGCGTCATGATGGAAGGCGCGGTTGCCGATCACCTTGCTGACGCCGTAGTCCAGGTCCAGCACCGGCGTGAAGCTCATGTCCACGCCGCAGGCGCGCAGTTCGGCGGCCAGCACGTAGCCGGCTTCGGTCGCCAGGCGCATGGCCAGCAGCGGATCGCGGTCCCACAGCGCGCCCAGGTCGCGCATCGCCGGCAGCGGCGTGAAGCCGTCTTCGCGGAAGCGCTGCACCCGGCCGCCCTCGTGGTCGACCAGGATCAGCAGGCGCTCCTTGCGCGCCTTGTGGATCTGGCGGGTCAGCTCGGTCAACTGGCGGCGGTTCTCGAAATTGCGCGCGAACAGGATCACGCCCCCCACCAGCGGGTGGCGCAGGCGCTTTTTTTCTGCCTTGGTCAGCACGGTGCCGGCCACATCGACCATCACGGGACCGGGCGGCAGCGCCCGGGATTTCTTCTTGGCCATCGGCGTGTCCTTCTGTCTGTGTCTTGCAGGCCGGCCCGCGGGCTCAGGGCTTGCGTTCGACCACCACGTAGGCGGCGGCCATGTCGGATTCATCGGTGATGGAAACGTGCGCGGCGCCAAAGCGCTGCACGTACCATTCCAGCAGTTCGGGCGCGATCACCAGCACCGGCCGGCCGCCGGGCGCGTTCAGCGTCTGTACCCGGCGCCAGGTCATGGGCATGCGCATGCCCAGCCCCACCGCCTTGGAGAACGCTTCCTTGGCGGCAAAGCGCGTCGCCAGGAAACGCAAGCCGCGCACCGGGTCGCGGGCGCGGCGGGCATGGAACTTTGCCAGCTCCTCGGGGCCCAGGATCTTCTCGGCGAAACGGTCGCCGTGGCGCGCCAGCGCGCGCTCGATGCGATCGATGCGCAGCAGGTCCATGCCGATGCCGCCGATGGCGGCAGGCGCGGAAACGGCGAGTGGGGATTCGGGCTGGGACATCGCTGCGGCGCCGTTGAAAGGGACCGGGCCCGGGCTCAACGGCCGCGCAGCGCTTCCAGACGGGCCTGCACCATCAGCGCCTTCATGTCGCGCACGGCCTTTTCCCAGCCGTCGAACACCGCCTGCGCCACGATGGCGTGGCCGATGTTCAGTTCGGAAATGCCGTCCAGCGCCGCCACCGGCTTGACGTTGCCATAGTGCAGGCCGTGGCCGGCATTGACGCGCAGGCCATGGCGCAGCCCCTCGGCCACCGCCACGCGGATGCGTTCGAGTTCGGCCTGTACGGCATCGCCCTCGGCTTCGGCATAGGCGCCGGTGTGCAGTTCGATGACGGGCGCGCCCGCGCGGGCGGCGGCTTCGATCTGCGCCGGATCGGGATCGATGAACAGCGACACGCGGATGCCGGTCTCGGTCAGCAGGCCGACCGCGTCCGTCACCGCCGACAGCGCGCCCGCCACTTCCAGCCCGCCCTCGGTGGTCAGTTCGGTGCGCTTTTCCGGCACCAGGCAGACGTCATTGGGCTTGACCGCGCAGGCGATCTCCAGCATCTCGGGCGTGACCGCGCATTCCAGGTTCATGCGCGTGCGCAGTTGCGGCCGGATCGCGTAGACGTCGGCGTCCTGGATGTGGCGGCGGTCTTCGCGCAAATGCAGCGTGATCAGGTCGGCGCCGGCGTCCTCGGCGCGCAGCGCCGCGGCCACCGGGTCGGGATAGGTCGTGTGACGCTGCTGCCGCAGGGTCGCGACGTGATCGATGTTTACACCAAGTTCTATCATTGCACTTTCGTTGTTTCTTCCCAGCCGCCGCCCAACGCCTTGTAGAGTTCCACACGGTTGATCAGCGCGGCCAGGCCGGTTTGCACCAGCGCCAGCTGGGCATTGAAAAAGTCCACTTGCGCGGTCTGCACCTGCAGGTAGCTGTCGATGCCATTGGTATAGCGCAGGTTCGACAGTTCCAGGGTGCGCGCCGACGAATCCTGCAGCGCGCGCTGGGCGTCCAGCTGCGCGCCATAGGTGGCTTCGCCAGCCAGCGCGTCCGAGACCTCGCGGAACGCCTGCTGGATGGTCTGCTCGTACTGCGCCACGGCGATATTGTCGCGCGCCTTGGCCAGGTTCAAGCCTTCGCGGATACTGCCGCCGGCGAACAGCGGCGTGGTGATCGACGGCGAGAAGCTCCAGTAGCCCTGGCCGCCCTTGAACAGCGTATCCAGCGACGGGCTGGCCACGCCGAACAGGCCGGTCAGCGAGATGGTCGGGAAGAACGCCGCGCGCGCCGCGCCAATGTTGGCGTTGGCCGACTTCAGGTTGTTCTCGGCCGCCAGGATGTCCGGACGACGCTCCAGCAGGTCGGACGGCAATCCGGCCGGCACCGTCGCCAGCAACTGGTCGCGGCCGAACGTGGCCGGAGGCGGCAGGTCCTGGGGCAGCGGCGTGCCCAGCAGCAGCACCAGCGCGTTGACGGCCTGGGCCTGGGCCCGGGCCAGTTGCGCCAGGTCGGCCGATGCCGTGTCCAGCAGCGACTTGGACTGGTTCAGGTCCAGTTCGGACGCCACGCCGCCGTCGAAGCGGCGCTTGACCAGGTTGTACGACTCCTGGCGCGAGGCCAGGGTGCGCTGGGTCAGTTCCAGTTGCACCTGGGCGGCGCGCAGGTTGAAGTACGACTGCGCCACCGCGCCGATCAGCGTGATCTGGGTGCTCTTTTGCGCCTGCTCGGTCGACAGGTACTGCTGGTACGCCGCTTCCGACAGGCTGCGCAGGCGGCCGAACAGGTCGATCTCGAACGTGGTCAGGCCGATGCCGGCCTGGTACGAACTGCTGATCGAACCGGCGCCCGGCTGGCGCATGTTCTCGGGCAAGCGCTGGCGCTGGCCCTGGATGCCGGCGCCGATGCTGGGCCATTGCGCGCCGCGCTGCACGCCGTACTGGGCGCGCGCCTCTTCGACGCGCTGCACCGCCACGCGCAGGTCGCGGTTGTTGATCAGCGCCAGTTCAATCAGGCGCTGCAGGCGCGGATCGCGGAAGAAATCGCGCCAGCCCAGGTCGGCCGCCGGCGTGCCGGCCTGCGGCGCCACCGCCGCCGCCGGCTGCGTGCCCAGCGACATGGGCGTGGCGTACGCGCCGTACTGCACCTTGGGCTGGTCCGGCCAGTTGCCGGAAACCGGCGCGTCGGGACGCTTGTAGTCGGGCGCCAGCGAGCAGCCGGCCAACGCCACCGCCACGAAGGCGGACAAGGCGGTCTGTTTGAACATCAGGGCGCTCATTCCTTGCCCTCCTGGCCACCATTGGGTTGTGCGGGAGCGTCCGGCGGGGTCTGCCCCGCGGCCGCCTTCTTGGCCGCCTGCTCTTCCTCGAAGGCGCGCAGCTCGGCGCCCAGCAGGCGCGGCTTGGTCTTGAACAGGCCCAGCACCACCACGAAGAAGGTCGGCACGAAAATCACCGCGAACGGCGTGGCGGCCAGCATGCCGCCCAACACGCCCAGGCCTACCGCGCGCTGGCTGGCGGCGCCGGCGCCGGTGGCCATGGCCAGCGGCACCACCCCCAGGATGAAGGCCAGCGAGGTCATCAGGATCGGCCGGAACCGCAGGCGCGCGGCTTCCACCGCCGCTTCATAAAGCCCCATGCCGCGCGCGTACTGATCCTTGGCGAATTCCACGATCAGGATGGCGTTCTTGGCCGCCAGCCCGATAACGGTCACCATGCCCACCTGGAAGTACACGTCGTTGGACATGCCCAGCGCGCTGACCAGCGCCACCGCGCCCAGCATGCCCAGCGGCACCACCAGCATCACCGAGATCGGGATGGCCCAGCTTTCGTACAGCGCGGCCAGCACCAGGAACACCACCAGCAGCGACAGGCCCATCAGGATCGGGGCCTGGTTGCCGGCCTGGCGTTCCTGGTAGGACAGCCCGGTCCATTCGTAGCCGAAGCCCTGCGGCAACTGGCCCACCAGCTTCTGCATTTCCTCCATGGCCTGGCCGGTCGTGTAGCCAGCCGCGGCGCTGCCGCCGATGCGCATGGATTCGTAGCTGTTGTAGCGCACCACCTGCACCGGTCCCTGCGACCACTTGGCCGTCACGAACGACGACAGCGGCACCATGCCACCCTGGGTGTTGCGGGCGTTCAGCTTGAGCACGTCCGACAACTGCATGCGGTACGGCGCGTCCGCCTGCACCCAGATGTTCTGCATCCGGCCCAGGTTGGGGAACTTGCTCAGGTAGGCCGAACCGACGGCGGTGGAAATCAGCGAGGCGGCCTCGTCGAAGTTGACCCCCAGCGCGGCGGCCTTGTCGCGGTCGATGTTCAGCGTCAGTTGCGTGCCGGCCGACAGGCCGGTGATGCGCACCTGCGACAACACCGGGCTCTTCATGGCCATGCCCATCAACTGGCCGGTGGCCGCGGCCAGCGCCTCGGTGCCGGCCGAACCGCGATCCTGCAGCCGCAGGTCGAAGCCGGTGGCGTTGCCCAGCGACGAAATCGCCGGCGGCACCAGCGTGAACACCATGGCGTCATGGATGCCCATGAGTTGCTTCTGGAACGCATTGAACGCGATGGCGCCGGCCGAATCGCCCTTGCCCTTGCGCTCCTTGAAGTCCTTGAGCGTGGTGAAGGCGATGGCCGCGTTCAGGCCGTTGCCGTTGAAGCTGAAGCCCTGCACGGTGATGATGTTCTCGACCGCCGGAATCTTGCGGAAGTAGTCTTCGACCTCTTCGATCACCTGCACCGTGCGGTTGGCGCTGGCGCCGGTGGGCAGTTCGATGTTGCTGATGACGTAGCCCTGGTCTTCCTCGGGCAGGAACGAAGACGGCAGGCGCAGGTACAGCCAGCCCAGCAGGATCACCAGCACCAGGAAGGCCAGCATCATGCGGCCGCCCTTGTGCAGGATGCGCGAGACCCAGTTCTGGTAGCCATGCGTGGTGGCGTCGAACTTGCGGTTGAACCAGCCGAAGAAGCCCTTTTTGTCGTTGTGGTGTCCCTTGGGCACCGGCTTGAGGATGGTCGCGCACAGCGCCGGCGTGAAGGTCAGCGCCAGCAGCGCCGAGAAGAAGATCGACACGGCCATGGCCACCGAGAACTGGCGGTAGATCACGCCCACCGACCCGCTCATGAAGGCCAGCGGCAGGAACACCGTCACCAGCACCAGCGTGATGCCGATGATGGCGCCGCTGATCTGCGGCATGGCCTTCTTGGTGGCTTCCTTGGGCGGCAGGCCTTCGGTCGCCATGATCCGCTCGACGTTCTCGACCACCACGATGGCGTCGTCCACCAGGATGCCGATGGCCAGCACCATGGCGAACATGGTCAGCACGTTGATCGAGAAACCCAGCCCCAGCATGACCGCGAACGACCCCAGCATGGCCACCGGCACCACCAGCGCCGGGATCAAGGTGTAGCGCACGTTCTGCAGGAACAGGTACATCACCAGGAACACCAGCACCATGGCTTCGGCCAGGGTGTGCAGCACCTGCTCGATCGACACCTTGACGTACGGCGCGGTGTCGTAGGGGATGGCGTAGGTGATGTTGCCGGGGAAGTACTTGGACAGTTGGTCCATCTGCTGGCGCACGCCCTGGGCGGTGGCCAGCGCGTTGGCGTCGGGCGACAACACGATGGCGAAGGCCGCCGTGGGCTTGCCGTTCAGGCGGGCGCCGAACTGGTAGTTGTCGGCGCCGACCTCGATGCGGGCGACGTCGCGCAGCAGCACCTTGGAGCCGTCGGTGTTGGCGCGCAGCACGATCTTGCCGAAACCTTCCACGGTGCTGAGCTGGCCGTTGGCCACCACCGTGGCGGTAATGCGCTGCGAATCGGGGTTGGGCGGCGCGCCGATGCTGCCGCCGGACACCAGCACGTTCTGCGACGAGATGGCCTGGTTGACCTCGGCCATGCTCAGGTTGAAGCCCACCAGCTTGGCCGGATCGACCCAGATGCGCATGGCGCGCGGCGCCGCGAACAACTGGAACTGGCCCACGCCCGACACCCGCGACACCGGGTTCTGGACGTTGCGGGTGATGTAGTCGGCCAACGCCGTCTGGTCGAGCGAGCCGTCGGTGGACGACAGCGTCACGATCATCAGGAAGCCGGTGCTGGTCTGCTCGTACTTCAGGCCCTGCTGCTGCACGGCGGCCGGCAACTGGGCGATGACGTTGGACACCCGGTTCTGCACGTCCACCTGCGCCAGGTCGGGATCGCGCCCGGGCGCGAAGGTGGCGGTGATGGTCGAGGTGCCATAGGAATCGCTGACCGACTCGTAGTAGATCAGGCCCTTGGCGCCGTTGAGCTTGTCCTCGATGATACTGGTGACCGATTCGGCCACTTCCTTGGCCGAGGCGCCCGGGTAGGTCGCGGTGATGGTGATGGCCGGCGGCGCCACGTCGGGGTACTGCGAGACCGGCATGTTGGGGATGGCCAGTATCCCCGCCAGCAGGATGAACAGGGCGACTACCCAGGCGAAGATTGGTCGATCAATAAAAAATTGCGGCATGTGGGCTGACTCTGAAAGCGATGCTCACCAAAGAGGAACGCAGCGCGTTGCGCTGCGAGCCGCTTACGATTTCTGCGGAGCCTGTTGCGCCGGCTCGGCCGGCTTGGCTCCCGGCTCTGCGGGCTTGGCGCCGGGCTGGGCCGGCTGGCCGCCCCCGGCGGGCGCGCCGCCCGCCTTGTTCCAGGGGCTGGCCTGCACCGGCGCGCCGGGACGGATCTTCTGGAAACCCTCGACCACGACCACGTCGCCGGCCTTCAGCCCGCTGGTGATGATCCAGTTGTCCTTGATCGCGCCGCCGGTGGTGACGGGCAACTGCTCGATCTTGTTGTCCTTGACCAGCATCAGGCTCTGCGAGCCATCGGCCGTGCGCTGCAGCGCCTGCTGCGGCACCATCAGGGCCTTGTCGTCCACGCCCTGCTCCAGGCGCACGCGCACGTACATCCCGGGCAGCAGGATGCCGTCGGGGTTCGGTACCTCGGCGCGCAGGTTGACCTGGCCGGTGCTGGGATCGACGGTGATGCCGGTGAACAGCAACTTGCCGGCATGGCCATATTCGGAGCCGTCTTCGAGCACCACGGTGGCGCGGGCGGCGTCCTTGCCCACCTGCTGCAGCTTGCCGCTGGCGAAGGCGCGGCGCAACGCGGCCAGGTCGGAGGTGGACTGGGTGAAGTCGACGTAGATCGGGTCGAGCTGCTGCACCGTGGCCATCTGCGTGGCCGAGGTGGCCTCGACCAGCGCGCCCTCGGTCACCAGCGGCTTGCCGATGCGGCCCGTGATGGGCGAGGTGACATCGGTGTAGCCGAGGTTGATGGCGGCATTGTCCTGCGCCGCCTTGGCGGCGGCCACGGTCGCGTCGGCCTGGCGGTAGGCCGCCACGGCGTTGTCGTATTCCTGCTTGCTGACCGCGTTGGCCTTGACCAGCGGCGCGTAGCGGTCGGCCAGCAGCTTGGCGCTGAACAGGTTGGCCTGGGCCTGCTTGAGCTGTGCCGTGGCCTGATCGTAGGCGGCCTTGTACGGCGCCGGGTCGATCTTGAACAGCAACTGCTTTTCCTTGACATCGCCGCCCTGTTCGAAGGTGATCTTCTGGACGATGCCGGTGACCCGCGCGCGGATCTGGGCGTCGCGCACCGCGTCGACGCGGCCAGGCAGTTCGGAAATGATGGGGGTGCGCTGCGGCTGCACCGTGATGACGCTGACCTGGGGCATGCCAGGGTTCATTTGCGGCTTTTCACCGCACCCTGCCAACAACAGCGCGAGAACGCCGCCGGAAAGAACCAGACCTGAGACACGTTTAGGCGAAAACCGCATTGAAACCCCCGCGAAGTTAACCGCGCCAAGCGACCGCAACAATGTGACGGCGTCTGCCAACCGCCGTGTCCGGTTGCCGAAGGCGGCCGCGGATTCGCGCGGCCGTGTCCGACCGCTGCTATTTGACCGCAATAAGCGATTGCGATCAAAGCAAAACCCCACACCCCGCCAGTGACACGTGAATAGCCCGTTAATGTAACTCAGTTATTGGGGAAATCACCGATTTTCACAGCGGGGCGCGGTGTTGCGAGGGGGTTATGAACAACGTCGCTCAGACGTCGGCGACCTCTTGCAGGTTGCCCAGGAAAACATAGCCCACGCCATGCACCGTGTGCAGCGGCAGCCTCCCGCCCGCCTGGCGCACCTTGCGCCGCAGGCGGCAGATCGCCACGTTCAGGGCCCGCAGGTTGGTGCTCTGGCGCGGCAGCATCAATTCCTCGCGCAGCACCGCGAGTTCTTCGCGCAACAGCTCCTTGCGCGGATTGCGCAGCAGGCACTGGAAGCAGGCCCGCTCGACCTCGGTCAGGTCCAGGCGCGTGCCTTGCGGCGTCAACAAGGTCCAGCCGTGGTAGAGCAGGCTCCACCAGCCATCGAGGCGGGCAGGAAACGACCCCGCGGCGGTCTCGACCGGGACAGGCCCGGACGCCATCGGCGGCGGTTCGGCCGTCGCGGCCGCCTGGGCGGGCGGAGTCGGCCGCGAAGCGGAAGCGGACGCGGTCGGGCGGGATTGGGGGGCGAGGATGGTCATGGCGGCGTCTCCACCGGGACGAGCCACCAGACTAGGGGGGTGGTCGGCACCGGAACAAGGTTTCAAGTCTTGCCGAAAGACTACCGTCGTTGACCCGCTTGTGCGGCGCCGCCCCTCGCGAATCAGACAAGTCCGAATGATTCCCCGTCCGTCCCGCTCAAGCGGTGCGCTTGCCGTTGCGGTGGATGTCGTGGGCCACGAAGCAACTGTCATGGTTGGGCCGCGCCAGGATGTCCGGCTTGGCCAGCGTCTGGCGGATATCTGCCAGCCCGGACTCCCAATGCTCGCGCATGGCCTCGGTGCCAAACTCGTAGTCCTTGGAAAAGCGCTCGCGATGCTTGGACTCGTAGATCAGGTTGATGATGTTGGTGGCCGGGGTCTTGGCCAACCGGCGGATTTCGGCCAGGTCGGGCGCGCCGCGCTCGTTTTCGGGCAGGCGCTCGAGCAATTGTTGCAAGCCGTGGCGCAGCTTGAGCACGCGCCGCAACTGGTCGGTGACCATGCGGGTACGGCTTGAATACTGGATGTCCTTCTGGCGCTCGGCCACTTCCTCGAGGGTGGTCGGCAGTCCGCCTCGGGCGGGCCAAAGATCGACCTGGAACGCCAGCGTGTCGCGCAGGGTATCGCTGGCCAGCACCTGGGCCAGCGGCGTATTGGAGACCACGCCGCCGTCCCAATAGTGTTCGCCGTCGATCTCGACCGACGGGAAGCCCGGCGGCAATGCGCCCGAAGCCATGATGTGCTCGGGCCCGAGCGTATGCGTCTGGGTGTCGAAATAAGCGAAGTTGCCGCTGCGCACATTGACCACGCCGAAGCTGGCGCGCACCGCGCCCGAATTGAGCAGGTCGAAATCGACGTACTGGCGCAGGGTCGCGAGCAATGGCGTGGTGTCGTAGAAACTGGTGGACGCCGCGCCCTTGCCATGGACCCAGTATGGCGGCGGAAAGCGCGGCTTGAAGAACCCCGGCTGGCCCGAGAACAAGGCCTGGAAAGCCGACAACTGGCCGTTCATGGCGGGCGAGCCAAAACCGAAGGGGATGCCCTCGAACATGCCGGCCAGCGTGTCGCCCCATGGCACCGAGGCGAACCCGGCCGGCCGGCAGATGCTTTCCCAGAACCCGCGCAGCCGCTCGACCCGCTCGTCCTCGGGCGAGCCGGCGATGATGGCCGCATTGATCGAACCGATCGAGATGCCGGAAATCCAGTTGGGACGGATGCCTGCTTCGTGCAGCCCCTGGTATACGCCGGCCTGGTACGACCCCAGGGCGCCCCCGCCCTGCAGCACCAGGGCCACGGTGTCATAGGGCGGCGTCTTGCCGGTATCCGGCGGTGCGGCCTTGCTGCGTGTACTCATGCGGGCTCCTTACGAAAGCTAGGGCTTGGTCTTGTCCGGCAGTTGCGGCGCGGCGACGCCGGCGCGGAAGGGATACCTGGCGAAGATCTCGGCCACGGCCTTGTCGATGCTCTGCGCCGAAGCCGCCATTTCGGGGTTGCGCACCTCGCCGACAGCCACCCCTTCCCACACCAGTTGCTTGCGGCGCGGGTCGATCAGGTCGATGTTGAGAGTGCCTTCGGTGTACTGATAGACAGTGTCGCCCCAGCCATAGCCGGGCCAGCCGCCATAGAAACCCGAGCGGTAGCCGTAATACGGCCCCATCGGCGGCGGCGCTTCGGTCACCTGGGTCTTTTGCCGCAGTTTGCCGTTGAAATTGACCAGCAGGTCGGGATTGGCGTCGCTGTAGACATAGCCGCGCATTTCCATCTGGCCGCGGGTGGCGGCCTTGAGACGCTCGGTCAGCAAGGTGCTGTAGCCGGCCTTGTCGGTGCCCAATGGCGACATATAGCCGAAGGTCCGGTAGCGTGAGAAGTCCGCCTGATGGTCGTAGTCGCTCTTGACGACGGGCCCGGAGGCGCAAGCCGTCAGCAACGCCGCCACGGAACCCGATGCCAGCATTTTCAGCGCGTTCATGTCGATCTCCTGGAAGGCGGAGCCGCGAACCGGCTCCTGCGTCTACACACATCAACAGATACTGAGCGCATCCATAGTGCCGCGAAGCGGATAAAGTTTCAACAGCATCTCATTCTCATCGCATGTTCCCGAACGGCGGCGCGGCGGGCTCCATTACACTCGGGGTTGCTTCCAGACCCTGACCACACCTGATACCGATGTTGGAACTCGACGGCTCGATTTGGTTTCGTTCCGGCGCCCAGAACTGGGGCGGCAGGAACCGCATAGACCTGCTGGCGCAGATCGACGCCACCGGCTCGATCACGGCCGCCGCGCGCGCGGTGGGCATGAGCTACAAGGGCGCCTGGGATGCCATCGATGCCATGAACAACCTGGCGGGCGAACCGCTGGTGCTGCGCGCGGCCGGCGGCAAGGGCGGCGGCGGCACGCGCCTGACCGACCGGGCCCGCAGCCTGATCGCGACCTTCCGCGCGCTCGAGTCAGAGCACCGCAAATTCATGGAAAACCTGGCGCGCGCGGGCGTGGACGCCCGCGGCGACCTCGATTTGATGAGGCGATTCATGCTGAAGACCAGCGCACGCAACAAACTCATGGGCACCGTGATCGAGGTGCGTCCGGGCGCCGTCAACGACGAGGTCCTGCTGCGCATCGCAGGCGGCCAGGTCATCACCGCCACCATCACCCGCGACAGCACAAAGGACCTGGCGCTCGCGCCGGGCAGGGAAGCCCTGGCGCTGGTCAAGGCGTCGTCGGTCATCGTCGGGACGCCCGGCGCCGGCCTGCGGCTTTCGGCCCGCAACCAGTTGCCGGGCACGATCACGGCGGTGCGCACCGGCGCGGTCAACAGCGAAATCCTGATCGGCCTGTCGGGTGGCACCACCCTGGCAGCCATCGTCACCAATGACAGCGCGCGCGACCTGGGCCTGGACGAAGGCGCGCAGGCGGTCGCCATCTTCAAGGCTTCAAGCGTGATCCTGGGCGTGCTGGACTGACGCAGGCGCCCGGCGCGGCCGTCGCTGCGGGCGGCCGGCGCCAGCGACCGCGCGGCAGGCCGCTCGCCGTCAGATGCCGACGTCTTCGTCGCGCCGCCGCACCCTGCCCTCGCGCACCTCGAACACCTCGTCGGCCAGGGCCTCGACATCGGCCGGATCATGCGTGATCAGCAGCATCGGCACGTCCAGCCGGCGCTGCAACGCATTCAGCTCCTGCCGCATCTTGCCGCGCAACTGCGCGTCGAGCGCCGAGAATGGCTCGTCCAGCAGCAGGATGTCGGGCTCGAGCATCAGCGCCCGCGCCAGCGCCACGCGCTGCTTCTGCCCCCCCGATATCTCGTGGGGATAGCTGCCGACGATGGCGCCCAGTTCGAACGCGTCGACCCAGCGCCGCGCCTCGGAAGACACCGCGCGCCGGGGCGGGTTGAACCAGCCGCGGCGCGAGCCGAATGCGATATTCTGCGCCACGGTCAGGTGCGGGAACAGCGCGTAGTCCTGAAACAGGTAGGCCACGCGGCGCGCCTGCGTCGCGACGTTGACGCCGGCCTCGGAATCGAACAGCACCCGGCCATTGACCACGATGCGGCCGCCATCCGGCCGCAGCAGGCCGGCCACGGCCCGTAGCGTCAGGCTCTTGCCGGCGCCCGAGGGGCCAAACAGCGCGATGCGCTTGGCCGCCGACGAGAAAGCCACGTCCAGCGAAAAATGCCGGTCGCCCGACACCATGCTCTTGCTGATGCGCAGGTCGACGCTCATAGCGCGCCTCCACTGCGCCGGCCACGGATCGGCACCAGCTTGCCGGCCGCCACCAGCACCACGACGCAGGTGATGGAGGTCACCAGCACCAGGAAATTGGCGGTGGCGTCATCGCCCGCCTGCACCGCTTCGTAGATGGCGACCGACAGGGTCTGGGTGCGGCCCGGCAGATTGCCGGCAATCATCAGGGTGGCGCCGAACTCACCGAGCGCGCGGGCGAATGCCAACAGCACGCCGGCGACAATGCCGCGCGCCGCCAGCGGCAGCGTCACGCGGAAAAACACGCCCGCCTCGCCCACGCCCAGCACGCGGGCCGCGCTTTCCAACTGCGGATCGACGTTTTCGAAGGCGGCTCGGGCCGACTTGAACACCAGCGGAAAAGCCACCACCGAGGCGGCGATGACCGCGCCCTGCCAGGTGAACACCAACTCGATTCCCATCGCCGCCAGTTTCTCGCCGAGCACGCCGCGCCGGCCCAGCAGCACCAGCAGGTAATAGCCCAGCACCGTCGGCGGCAGCACCAGCGGCAGGGTCAGGACGGCGTCCAGCAGGTCGCGCCCGGGCCAGCGCCAGCGCGACAGGCCATAGGCCGCCGCGGTGCCGGCCACCGTGGCCAGCAACGTGGCCCAGCCCGCCACTTTCAGGGTGAGCAGCAGGGGCACCCAAACCGGATCATTCATCACATGCGGCGATCGAATCTGGCCGCGGCCTCAGGGCTTCTGGAAACCGTAGCGCGACAGGATCTCCTGGCCGGCCGGCGACATCACATAAGCCACGAAGCGCTGCGCCTGCGTGGCGGCGGCATCGCGCGCGGTCAGGGCGATGGGATAGGTGACAGGGGTTTGCGACGGCACGCGCACGGCGACTTTGACCTTGTCCGGCATGATGGCCGCATCGGTGGCGAACACGAAACCGGCATCGACCTCGCCACGCGAGACGTAGTCCAGGCTCTGGCGCACGTTCTGCGCCAGCACCGACTTGGCCTGCACCGCATCCCACAGGCCGGCCGCCTGCAACGCACCCTGCGTATAGCGCCCCACCGGCACCGAAGCCGGGTTGCCATAGGCAACGCGCTTGATGTCGTCGCGCGTCAGGTCCTTGAGCGCGGTGATGCCGGCCTTGCTGTCGGCCGGCACGATCAGCACGACCTGGTTGGCGGCGAAATCCACGCGGGTGTCGGCCTTGACGGCCTTTTCCTGGACCGCCTTGTCCATCGCCTTCTGGTCGGCGGACGCGAACACGTCGGCGGGCGCCCCCTTGACGATCTGCTGCAGCAACACGTCGGAAGCGCCGAAGTTCAGGATGACCTTGGTGTCGGCATGCTCTTTTTCATAGGCCTGCGCCACGGCCTTGAAGGCGTTGGTCAGGCTCGCGGCAGCCGACACGACCAGCTCGCCGGCCTGGGCGGCGGCAGGCCCCCACGCGGCGGCCAGGGCCAGCGTCACCGCCAGGATCGGGTGTTTGCGCAACATGGAATTCTCCTCGGGCAAGATCTATCTCGGTATCGAAATATATATAGGTATATAACGAACGTCAATTTGCGCCGCGCTGCGCCTTGCGCCAGATCAAACGAGGGGGACAGGAGACGCCGGCGCCGCGCTCAGCCGCGCTCGACCGTGGTGACGCGCACCGAGTCCGGGCCCAGCGCCGCCCGCAGGCGATCGAGCGCCAGCTCGGGGCGGGCGGCTCCGCACATGAAGATGTCGAGTGCCGCGAACTGGTGTTCAGGCCAGGAATGAACGCTGATATGCGACTCGCTCAGCATGACTACGCCGGTCACGCCGGCGCCTTCGCCGAAATGGTGGAAGTGGGCGCCCAGCACCCGCGCGCCGGCGGCCTCTGCCGCCTGCACCAGCTCGCGCTCGAGCGCCCGGGCGTCGGCCAGCAGGCCGGAGTCCACGCCGCGGAAGTCGGCCAGGATGTGGCGGCCGGGCGTGGCGTGCGGCGTCACTTGTGCGACCCGCCCGACGACCAACCCGAGCTGCCCGAATAGCCGCCGCCCCAACTGCTGCTGCCGCCACTGCCGCCACTGGTGAAGCGGGCGCCCGGAGAGCTGGCGCCGGTGGCGGCCATGACCACGATGATGGCGTAGATGGCGTAGATGAACTTGCCCATGCCTCAGTCGTCCTTTGACATCTTGTCCGCCAGGCTGGCAGGCAGCCACAGGAACGCCAGGCCGATCACGAGCGGCAGGATGCGGCCGCTGAAGATGTTGCCCATGTTGAGGAACCCCATGGCGATGGTGGCGAACCAGGCCCATTTGCGATAGCCGCCGGACACGGCCATCCGCGGCATCGCCTTCTGCTTGGCCAGTTCGGGATCGCCGAACCACTCGGCCAGTTGCGCCGGCGCCACCGGCGCGCAGGCCGACCAGCCCACTTCGGCCGGCCCCTGCTCGCGGGTCAGCTTGAGGTTACCGGCCTTGTAATCGGTGATCCTGGTGCTGTCGCCGACCTTGACGCGCCAGTTGAAGGCGCCCAGCGCCAGGTCAACGCGCGAGGTGTAGTCGTACAGCTTGTGGTATAGCTTGGAACGCCAGCGCACGCTGGTGGCGTTGTTGTAGCTGGGCCAGGTGTCGCAGACCCGCACCCGCTCCCAGCCCTCGTCCGTTTCCACCAGCCAGATGAAGCCCTTGGCGGGGTTGAACAACAGGTACTCGATCCAGTCCGAGGGCTCTTCGGGGTCCGGGTCGGCGCATCTCATCAGGCCAATCAAAGTGTAGGCGGCGCCATCGATCTTGGCGGTGGCGCCCAGCGCCAGCGTGGTCTTGATGGCCTTGACCTTGCGCGCCCGCTCGATGACCTCGGCGGTCTCGCCGGCGCAATCCACGGTGGCGGCGCACGAGGGGCAAACCACCTGGGTCGCCATTGCCGCGACAAAGCTGATCGGCGCGCCGCAGTTGGGGCAGTCCAGCGCCTTGATCTGGCCGCGGAAGCGCCCGGCGGTTTCCTCGACCTGTTCGTTCGAGCGCAGCGTGGCCGCCTGCATGCCGGACAGGTCGAAGGCCTTGCCGATGTAGAGCTCGGGTTCGGGGCCATCGGAGAAGTCCAGCGTCAGGAACGCGTCCAGGCTGCGGAAGTCGGCCACCTTGGCTTCCCAGCCGTCGCCCGGCACGAACGGCAGTTCGCCCTGCGCGCCGCCGGCGCGGCAACGCCGCACGTCCGAGGCGGTGAAGCGCTGGCCGTCCAGCTTCATGTCGTCGCCCGGCGCGATGTCGGCGAAGGCCGGCAGGCCCTGCACCGTCTTGACCTTGCGGCGGCGGGTGATGGCGTACTGGCCGGAGGCGTCCGACAGCCAGCCATCCGAGCCGTCATCGAACCACAGGTACCACTCGTTCCAGAAGCCGTCTTCGTAGCGCAACTGGATGCGGCCGATCAGGTCGAAGCGCTTGCCTTCGAACTGGCCGGCGGCGCCCAGGCAGAGCGGCGAATAGTCTTCCAGCACGTCGGCGGTCTCGCCGATGCGCCTGACCGATTCGGCGTCCTTGAGCAGCGTGCTGCGGCAGGCGCCGCAGACCGCCATGACCGAAGCCGTGGAAGTGAACTTGACGGGTGCTCCGCACTGCGGACACAGGACCTGCTGCATGGGCGGGCGGCGTTCAGCTGGTGAGTTTCTTCAGGACCTCGGCCTTGGCCGTGTCGTAATCGGCCGGCGTGATCAGGCCCTTGTCGAGCAGATCCTTGAGCTGCTGCAGGCGCTGCACCGGGTCGGCGCCCGAAGCGGCCGCCGCGCCCGCCGCCGTGCCGACCGCCGCCTGGGCCCCCGCCGCCGGTTGCCCGGCGGCCACGCCCAGTCCGGCCGCCATGGTCTGGCCCAGCGCCGCGCCGGCCGCCAGGCCGGCGCCGATGCCGGCGATGCCGCCTTCGTTCTGCGCCGCCAGCGGGATCGAGGTGGCGGTCTGGTACTGGGTGAACTTGCCCAGGTCGCCCGCCATGCCCATCGAGATCCGCGTATCCAGCGCCTTCTGCAGTTCTTCCGGCAGCGACACGTTCTCGACCGTGAAGTTGTCGAGCTTGACGCCATAGCGCTCGAACACCGGCGCCAGTTGCTCGGCAATGCTCTGCGACATCAGCCCCTGGTTGCCGGCGATGTCCAGGAACGGCACCTTGGCGCCGCCCAGCGCGGTGGTCATGGCCGCGACCACCATGTTGCGCAACTGCATTTCCAGGTCGTCGACGGTGTAGACATCGCGCGTGCCGCTGACCTCGCGATAGAACGTGGCGGGGTCGGTGATCTGATAGGAATAGACGCCGAAGGCGCGCAGCCGCACCATGCCGAATTCGCTGTCGCGCAGCGTCACCGGCTGCGCCGTGCCCCAGCGCCGGCCCAGTTGCAGGCGGGTGCTGAAAAAAATCACGTCCGACTTGAAGGGCGACTCGAACAGCTTGTCCCAGTTCTTCAGGTACGTCAGGATCGGCAGGGTCTGGGTCGTCAGCTTGTACATGCCGGGGCCGAACACGTCGGCCACCTTGCCTTCGTTGACGAACACCGCCATCTGCGATTCGCGCACGGTCAGGCTGGCGCCGTACTGGATTTCGAAATCCTGCATCGGATGGCGCCAGGCCAGCACGCCGTCGCGATCCTCGTTCCATTGCAGGATGTCGATGAACTGCTTGCGGATAAATGAACCGAGACTCATGGCAAGTCCTCCTGTGTCGGGTAGGGGTCGACGCGCGCGGCCGCTCAGGTCAGGCAGGCGGCGTTGACCACGCCGGCGGCCAGCGAGACCGAACCGATCAGGCCGCCCATGGCGATGTTGTTTTCCTCGATGGCCTCGTGCAGGCCGTGGATGGCGCGCGAGACGACGGCATAGACCACCAGTTGCACCACCATGGCGGCCAGGCCCCACACCAGGAACATGACGAAGCTGGCATGGATGGCGATGCTGGAGCAGAGCGTGAACGAAAAGCCCACCAGCGCGCCGCTGTAGGACAGCGCCGCGGCGATATTGCCCTGGCGGATCAGTTCGAATTCCTTGTAGCGCGTCACCGTGGTGTAGACCGCGGTGAAAATGCCCAGCATGACCAACGCCGAAACAATGTAGATCAGATAGGTCACTGCCGGATGCATCGCTTCTCCCATGATCGCCCCTCTCCTGGCTCTGATTGCGCGCAGTATATACGGCGCCTTCGATATACTGCGAACGCATTTTCAGCGTCGGAACCCTCATGCGCGACCGCATTCTCATCCTGTCGGTATTGATCGTCGCGTCCTGCGGCCTGGGCTACGAGCTCATCAGCAGCGCGCTGGCCAGCTATCTGCTGGGCGATTCCATCCTCCAGTTCTCGTCCGTCATCGGCTGCTATCTGTTCGCGATGGGCATCGGATCGTGGTTGTCAAAATATGTAAAAGACGACGACGTTTTGAATCGATTCATCGACGTCGAACTGGCTGTCGCCTTGTTGGGCGGGATTTCCGCCGCGGTGCTGTTCCTGGTGTTCGCCTGGCTGTCGGCGCCGTTTCGCGCCGCGTTGTATGTGGGCGTCTTCATTATCGGACTGATGGTGGGCATGGAGATCCCGCTGGTGATGCGCGTCTTCAACCAGCGCAAGGCCGAGTTCCGCGAGATCGTCAGCCGCGTGCTGACCTTCGATTATCTCGGCGCGCTGGCCGTGTCGCTGATCTTCCCGCTGCTGCTGGCGCCCAAGCTGGGACTGCTGCGCACCAGTTTCCTGTTCGGCATGCTCAACGCCGGCGTGGCGCTGTGGACCACCTGGCTGTTCCGCGCCGAGATCCGGCGTCCGGCGGAACGCGCCATGCGCGGCGGCGTGGTGCTGGGGCTGCTGGCGCTGGGCTTCCTGTTTTCCGGCCAGATGACGGCCTGGGCCGAGAAGGGCCTGTACGGCGACGACGTGGTGCACGCCGAGACCACGCCCTACCAGCGCCTGGTCGTGACGCGCTGGCATGACGACCTGCGGCTGTACATCAACGGCAACCTGCAATTCTCGTCGCGCGACGAGCACCGCTATCACGAGTCGCTGGTGATTCCCGGCCTGCAGGCCCTGCCCTGGGCCCGCAACGTACTGGTGCTGGGCGGCGGCGATGGCCTGGCGGTGCGCGAAATCCTCAAGTACAAGCACGTCGAGCACGTCACGCTGGTGGACCTGGACCCGGCAATGACCGGCCTGTTCTCGCGCTCAGAACCGCTGGCGAAACTGAACCAGGGCTCGCTGACCGATCCGCGCGTCACCGTCATCAATGACGACGCCGGTCGCTGGCTCGAAAGCCACGCTGAAGTCTACGATTTCATCGTGGTGGACTTCCCCGACCCGTCCAACTTCGGCCTGGGGCGACTGTACTCGGTGCCGGTCTACCACCTGATGGCACGCCACCTGGCCGAGAACGGCTACATGGTGATCCAGTCGACCTCGCCCTACTTCGCGCCGCGCTCGTTCTGGAGCGTGGACGCCACGCTCAAGGAAGCCGGCCTGAACACCTGGCCGTACCATGCCTACGTGCCCTCGTTCGGCGACTGGGGCTTCATCCTGGCGGGCAAGCGCCGCGACTACACGCCGCCGGAGGCGGTCAGCGTGCCAACCCGCTACCTCGATCCCGCCACCCTGCGCGAATTGTTCCACTTTCCCGCCGACATGCCGGCGCTGGCCATGCCCCCGAACCGCCTGAACGAGCAATCGCTGGTGCGCTATTTCGACGAGGACTGGCGCAAGGTCATCCGCTGATGCGCCGCCGCACCTTCCTGCTGGGCGCCGCCACCGCCGCAGCCGCGGGCACGGCAGGCTACTACCGCTCACGCGTGGTCGAGACCACGCCCGAGGTGCGCTACCCCGGCATGCAGGCGGGCCACGCGCTGCGCGATGGCGCGGCGCTGCCGCCGTCGTCCGGCACCCGCCGCAGCCAGGTGGCCATCCTGGGGTCCGGCGTGGCCGGACTGTCGTGCGCCTGGAAACTGGCGCGCGAGGGCTTCACTGATTTCGTGGTGGTCGAAGGCCCCGAGTACGGCGGCAATGCCGCCGCCGGCACGCGCGACGGGCTCGACTATCCGCTGGGCGCGCACTACCTGCCGCTGCCATCGATGCAGTCCACCCACGTGCGCGAGATGCTGGGCGACTTCGGCATCGCCGAACGCGACGCCTTCGGCGAGCGGCCCTACTACGACGAAGCCATCCTGGCGCACTCGCCGCAGGAACGCCTGCTGCGCGACGGCCGCTGGGAAGACGGCCTGCTGCCGATGCACGGGCTGCCCGAGGCCGATATCGAACAGCACCGCAAGTTCCTGGCGTTGGTCGACCGGCTGCATGGCGCGGCCGGCAACGACGGCCGCAAGGTCTTTGCCATCCCGATCGTGCTGTCCTCGCGCGACCCGGCCTGGCGCGCGCTGGACGCGCTGACCTTCAGGCAATGGCTGGAGCGCGAGGGCTATACCTCGCCCGCGCTGCACTGGTACCTGAACTACTGCTGCCGCGACGACTACGGCGCGCCCTACGACCGGGTCTCGGCCTGGGCCGGCCTGCATTACTTCGCCAGCCGCGACGGCCATGCCGCCAACGCCAACGACGGCGCCGTGCTGACTTGGCCGGGGGGCCTGGCGCCGCTGGCGCGGCGGTTGCGCGACGCCATCAGCGCCCGCCTCGGCCATGCGCGCTGGCTGGTGTCCGGCACCGCGGTGCGGCTGCGGGAAAGCGCCATGGGGCCGCACATCGATTGCCTCGCCCCCGGCGCGGCCGCGCGCGTATTCACCCTGGAAGCGCAACGCGCCGTCTGCGCCATGCCGCTGTTCGTGGCGCAGCGCATTCTGCCGGACATCCGCGCCTATGGCTACGATCCGGCCACGCATGCCTCACCGCACGCGCCCTGGCTGGTATCGAACTTCGTCATGGACGGCTATCCCCGCGAAGCGCCGGGCGAACCCCTGTCCTGGGACAACGTGGTCTACCAGGGCCAGGCGCTGGGCTACGTGGTCTCGACCCACCAGTTGCTGCGCGTGGCGCGTTCGCCGCGCACGGTGTTCACCGCCTACCACGCCCTCAGCAACCAGACGCCCCGGGCCGCGCGGCAATGGCTGGCCGACGCCCGCCCCGAGGCGCTGCGCGACGAGGCCGCCGCCGACCTGATTGCCGCCTATGGCGACGAGTTCTGGCGCCGCGCGCGGCAGTTGGAGATCACGGTGCGCGGCCATGCCATGGCCTCGCCCTATTGCGGCTATCTGTCGAACGCCGGCCTGGCGGCGCTGCGCGAGGTCGACGGCCCGGTGCTGTTCGCCCATGCCGACCTGTCCGGCTATTCGGTGTTCGAAGAGGCCGCCTGGTGGGGCGTGGCGGCGGCCGGCCGCATCCTGGGGCAGCGGCCCGCGGCCTGATGCAATGGCCCGGCGCCATGGCCCGCCCCCGCGGCGGCCAAACGGCGGCGCGTGGCCGGCCGCCGCTCGTCGACCGCGGCCGTCGCGCGGCGCCCATCCGTGCCCTACAATCGGCCGCTACCCCCTGGACTCGCCGTAACAACCACGATGGGAAAGCAAGTCATAGTGCTCGGCGCCGGCATCGTCGGCGTCTGCTGCGCGCTGGAACTGCAGCGGCGCGGCATGGACGTCACCCTGGTCGACCGCCAGGAGCCCGGCCGGGAAACCTCGTCCGGCAATGCCGGCGTGCTGGCCCGCAGCTCCCTCATGCCCTTCAACCATCCCGGCCTGTGGCGCCAGTTGCCCCGACTGCTGCGCAATGACACGGTTCAATTCCGCTATCGCGCCTCTTACCTGGCCCGCAACGTGGGCTGGGCGGCGCGCTTCCTGGCGCGCGCCCGGCCGTCGGTGTTGCGCGAGACGACGGCGGCACTCGACGGCCTGATCCGGCTTTCGGCGTCCGAACACCTGCGCCTGCTGGACGCGGCGGGCGCGCGGCAGCGCCTGCGCGACAGCGGCTGGATCTTCCTGTTCCGCAGCGAGCAGGCCTGGCAGGGCGGCGCCCTGGCGCGCGAGGCCTACGCCCGCCACCAGGTGCCGACCCAGGCGCTGGCCCCGGCCGAACTGGCGCAACTGGAGCCGGCGCTGGCACCGATCTTCCCGCGCGCGCTGTGGATCCAGGGCTCTTATTCGGTGGACGATCCGGGCGCCGTGACCTCGGCCTATGCCGACCTGTTCCAGCGCTCGGGCGGCGCCTTCCGGCGCCTGCGGGCCGCCGCCATCCGCCACGACGGCGGACGCGGCTGGATCGTGCAAGGCGAGACGGATTCGGAAACGCTGACAGCGCCCGACCTGGTCGTGGCGCTGGGCCCGTGGTCCAAGGCGCTGCTCAAGACCACCGGCATCGACCTGCCACTGGCGTTCGAGCGCGGCTATCACATGCATTACGGCGCCGCCGATGGCCCGGCGCTGGGCCGCCCCATCTACGACACCGGCGGCGGCTACGTGCTGTCACCCATGGCGCGCGGCCTGCGGCTGACCACCGGCGTCGAGCTGGACGACTGCGACGCGCCCGCCCGCCCCGTGCAACTGGACCTAGCCGAGACGCGGGCGCGCGAGGCCATCGGCCTGGGCGAGCGGTTGGACCCGCAGGCCTGGCTGGGCCGACGCCCGACGCTGCCGGACAGCCGCCCGATGATCGGCCAGGCGCCGCGCCATCCGGGCCTGTGGCTGGCGCTGGGCCACCAGCACATCGGTTTCAGCACGGCGCCAGGAACGGCGCAGATACTGGGCGAATTGATGACCGATGGCGGCGCCGCCAGCCGCCATGGCGCCTTCCGTCCGGAACGCTTCCTCTAGGCCGCCCCGGCGCCCGGATCGTCCGTTCAACCCAGCAGCAAGGCGTCGTCCGACAGCTTCTCGCCGCGCACGCGCTCGAACATGGCCAGCAGGTCGGGCACGTCCATGCCGCGGCGCTCATCGCCCGACACGTCCAGCACCACCTGGCCCTGGTGCAGCATCACGGTGCGGTCGCCCACATCCAGCGCCTGACGCATGCTGTGCGTGACCATCATGGTGGTCAGCTTGCTTTCGGCCACGATGCGCGCCGTCAGTTGCAGCACGAAGTCGGCGGTGCGCGGGTCGAGCGCAGCGGTGTGTTCGTCCAGCAGCAGGATGCGCGACGGCTGCAGCGCCGCCATCAGCAAGCTCACGGCCTGGCGCTGGCCGCCCGAGAGCAGGCCGATGCGGTCGCTCAGGCGGTTTTCCAGCCCCAGGCCGAGCGTGGCCAGGCGTTCGCGGAACCCTTCCTTCATCGAAGCCTTGACCGCGCGGCCGTAGCCGCGGCGCGCACCGCGCAATTGCGCCAGCGCCATGTTCTCTTCGATGGTCAGGTCTTCGCAGGTGCCGGCCATGGGATCCTGGAACACGCGCGCCACGCGGCCGGCGCGGCCCCACACCGGCTGGCGCGTGACATCGGCGCCGTCGATCTCGATGCGGCCGGAATCGACCGGCAGGTCGCCCGAGACAGCATTCAGGAAGGTCGACTTGCCGGCGCCGTTGGAACCGATGACGGTGACAAACTGGCCTGAGGGGATCTCCAGCGACAGCCCGCGCAACGCGCGCGTTTCGATCGGCGTGCCAGCGTTGAAAGTGATCTTGAGGTCTTTTGCGGACAACATATCAGCGCCCCTTCTTGCCGACCAGCCGGCGCTTGAGCATGGGAATGACCAGGGCGATCGTGACCAGCACCGCGGTGACGAGGTTCAGGTCCTGCGCCTTCAGGCCGATGAAGTCGCTGTTCAGGGCCAGCGCAATGAAGAAGCGGTAGACGATGGCGCCGATGATGACGGCCAGCGTGGCCAGCACCAGCTTGCGCGACGGCAGGATGCTTTCGCCGACGATCACCGCGGCCAGGCCGATGACGATGGTGCCGATGCCCATGGAGATGTCCGAACCGCCCTGGGTCTGCGCGAACAGCGCGCCGGCCATGGCGACCAGCGCGTTCGACAGCGCCATGCCGCCCAGGATCATGCGGCCGGTGTTGACACCCTGCGCGCGGGCCATGCGGCCGTTCGAGCCGGTGGCGCGCACCGCCAGGCCGGTCTGGGTGGCGAAGAACCAGTCCAGCGCCAGCTTGGCCAGGATCACGATGACCACCAGGATCAGCGGCCGGGCCACGTAGTCCGACAGCCATGCCGGCTGCAGGATGGTGAATACGGTGGGCTCGGTGATCAGCGGCACGTTGGGCTTGCCCATGATGCGCAGGTTCACGGAATACAGCGCGATCATCATCAGGATGCTGGCCAGCAGATCCATGATCTTGAGCTTGACGTTGAGCCAGCCGGTGACCAGCCCGGCCGCCGCGCCGGCCAGGGTGGCGGCGATGGTGGCCAGGAACGGATCGGTGCCCGCGGCGATCAGCGTGGCACAGACGGCGCCGCCCAGCGGGAAACTGCCGTCAACGGTCAGGTCCGGAAAACGCAACAGGCGAAAGGAGATAAATACGCCCAAGGCCACCAGGCTGAAGATCAGGCCGATCTCCAGCGCGCCTAACAACGAGAACAATGACATGGGACAAATCCAATCAGGTAAGGAACGAGCATATTAGAGATTTGGAACGTCCAACTTCTTGCGTTTCGGGATCAGTTTTACCCGAGCTTTCGCAATAAACGTTTCCTGCCGTGCGATTTTCTCTCGATTCCTGCCAAGGCGTTGCCGGGCTTGGCGGCCAGGGCCGCAAGCGGGCTGCTTGAGGGACGCTCCGGGGAGCAAAACGCGGCATGCGGCCTGCGGCCGACGTGCCGTTCAAGGCAAACGCCATCGCGCCGGGCCGCGCGCATCTTGTGGATGCTGCGGCCCTGTGGCCCCCGCGTACCGGCGCGGGGCAAACACAAGAAAACAAGATAAAACAAAACCCCGCTCATGCCGGGTGGGCAGGAGCGGGGCCGGACGACTTGCGATTTACTTTACCACCACCGCGGCCGACTTGAGGATCCCGTCGGGCAGCGTCACGCCCTGCTTGGCGGCGGCGCCGGGATTCACGTAGAGTTCCAGCTTGGAGATGGTTTCGGACGGGATCGCGCCGGGCTTCTCGCCCTTGAGGATGCGCACCACGATCTTGCCGGTCTGCACGCCCAGGTCGCGGTAGTTGATGCCCAGGGCGGCGATGCCGCCGCGCTTGACGCTATCGGTGTCCGAGGCGATCAACGGGATCTTGGCGTCGTTGCCCACCTTCACCAGCGACTCGTAGGCCGAGACCACGTTGTTGTCGGTGTTGGTGTAGATGACGTCGACCTTGCCGATCAGGCTGCGGGCGGCGGAAGCCACGTCGACCGAACGCGGCGCGGCGGCCTCGACCAGGCTCATGCCCGACTTGGGCAGCAGTTCCTGCAGCTTCTTGACCACCACGACCGAGTTGGCCTCGCCCGGGTTGTAGACCATGCCGACGCGCTTGGCGTTGGGCACGATCCTCTTGATCAGTTCGACCTGCTTGTCCAGCGCCAGCAGGTCCGACACGCCGGTGACGTTGGTGCCCGAGGCGTCCATGCTGGACACCAGTTGGGCGGCGACCGGGTCGGTCACGGCGGAATACACCACCGGCACGTCCTTGGTGGCGGCCACCACGGCCTGGGCCGACGGGGTGGCGATGGCGACGATGGCGTCGGGCCTGTCGCCGACGAACTTGCGCGCGATCTGGGCCGCGGTGCCGGTGTTGCCCTGGGCGCTCTGGTATTGCCACTTGAGGTTCTTGCCCGGCTCGTAGCCGGCCTGCTTGAGGGCATCCTGCACCCCGTCACGCACCGCATCCAGCGCCGGATGCTCGACGATGGCGGTAACCGCTACCGACTTCTGCTGCGCCGCCACCGGCGCGGCGATAGCCAGCGCCAGCGCCATCGCGCCAACCGTCAGAAAATGTTTTTTTCCGATCAGCATAGGTAAGCTCCTTGAACCCTTCGTATTGTTCATTATTACGGCTGTTCCGCGGGCTTCCCCGCGGGTCCGGACAGCCGTAAAGCCGTATAGTCTAACGTGTCGCCACCCAAATTCACTTGGGGGGAATCCCTGAAATGGTGCATGCGCGGCACGCCGGCCCCATGGCGGGGCGGGCGGCGCCAATATACTAAACGCGCCGCGCCCGGGCGACACGACATCCGCGACATCCAAAGGGCCTCACCATGATCAAACGCGCATTGGGCCGTTCCGGCCTGCAGATCCCTCCCCTGACCTTCGGCGGCAACGTCTTCGGCTGGACCGTCGACGAGGCCGGCACGTTCTCGCTGCTGGACGCGCTGGTCGACGCGGGCCTGAATTTCATCGACACCGCCGACGTCTATTCGCGCTGGGTGCCCGGCAACCAGGGCGGTGAATCCGAAGCCCTGATCGGCAAGTGGCTCAAGCGCTCGGGCAAGCGCGACCGCGTGCTGATCGCCACCAAGGTCGGCATGGAGATGGGCCCAGGCGCCCAGGGCCTGGCGCCGGCCTATATCCGGCGCTCGCTGGAGGCCTCGCTGGCGCGGCTGCAGACCGACCATGTCGACCTGTACCAGTCGCACCAGGATGACCCCGATACGCCGCTGACCGCCACGCTGGGCGAATACGCCAAGCTGATCGAGGCCGGCAAGGTGCGCGCCATCGGCGCCTCCAACTACACCGCGGTGCGCCTGTCCGAAGCGCTGATCGCAAGCGAACGGCATAACCTGCCACGCTACGAGAGCATCCAGCCGGAATACAACCTGTACAGCCGGGAGCCGTTCGAGGCGCACCTGCAGGCGCTGGTCAAGGCGCAGGATCTGGGCACCATCAACTATTACGCGCTGGCCAGCGGCTTTCTCAGCGGCAAGTACCGCGGCCCGGCCGATGCCGGCAAGAGCGCGCGCGGCAAGAAGATCGTCGACACTTACCTGAACGACCGCGGCTACCGCATCCTCAAGGCACTGGACGAAGTCGCCGAGGACGCCCACTGCACGCCCGCCCAGGCCGCGCTGGCCTGGCAGATCGCGCAGCCGGGCATTACCTCGCCGATCGTCAGCGCCACATCGCTTGCGCAACTGGACGAGCTGGTCAAGGCCGCCAGCCTGACGCTGACGCGGGACCAGCTCGCCAGGCTCAGCCTGGCCAGCGACTGGCGCTGACGCGCTCGCGCCAACGCCGCGGGCGTCAATCCAGCTTGACGCCCGAGTCCGACACCACCTTGGCCCAGCGCGCCACTTCGCTGTCGACGAACTTGCCGAAGGCCGGGCCGGTCAGGGTCGGAATGGCCGAACCATTGCCTTCCCACGTTTCCTTGAGCTTGGGCGTGTTCAGGGCCTTGGTGATTTCCGCCGCCATGCGGTCCACGGCTTCCTGCGGCGTGCCGGCGGGCGCCCAGACCGCGTACCAGGTCGACACCACATAGTTCGGCACGCCGGCCTCGGCCGCCGTCGGCACGTCGGGCAGCGATGGCGAACGCTTGTCCGCGGCCACCGCCAGCGGCTTGATCGCACCCGCCCGGATATGGCCGGCGGACGAACCCAGGCCATCGAACGCCAGATCCACCTGCCCGCCGATAAGGGCCGACAGCATCGGCCCCGCGCCCTGATAAGGCACGTCGACCAGCTTGATGCCGGTCTGCATGGCGAACAGTTCGCCGGCCAGGTGATGGGTGCTGCCCTTGCCGGCGGTGCCGAAGTTGATGTCGCCGGGGTGCTTCTTGGCGTAATCGACGAATTCCTGCACCGTCTTGACCGGCAGCTTGGAGGAATTAATGACAATCACCTGCGGCGGCTGCGCCACCAGCGCCACCGGCACGAAGTCCTTCTGGATGTTGTAGTTCAGGTTTTTGTACAGCGACGGCGCCAAGGCATGGTGCGCGCCGCCCATGAAGAACGTGTAGCCATCGGGCCGAGCCTTGGCGGCCACGCCGGCGCCGACGGTGCCGCCCGCGCCGCCCTTGTTGTCGATCACCACCGACTGGCCCAGTTGCATGGTCAACTGCTGGGCCAGGGGACGGGCAAAGGTATCGGTGCCGCCACCGGCGGGAAAGGGCACGATGAGCGTGATGGGCCGTTCCGGCCAGGATGCGGCGCCGGCGCCAGCGGCAAAACCGGCGGCCAGCGTGGCCAGCACGGCCACCGCGAATGTACGGTATTTCATATTGTCTCCTCTTGCTGCAGCGTGGGGACGGCGCGTTTCCCGCGTCTCGTCTCTTGTGTTCTTGGGTTGGAATGCTGCCTGAATGGGGAATGGTTCTGGGGATCGGGCTCCTCGAAAAAAATGGCCGGCCCTGGCGGACCGGCCCGGCATGGCGCCGCTACAGCGCCTGATAGGTTTCGCGCAGCACGTTCTTCTGCACCTTGCCCATGGTGTTGCGCGGCAACTGGTCAACGATATGCACGCGCTTGGGCACCTTGAAATTGGCGATACGCGCCTTCAGTTCCGCCTGCATTGCGGCAGCGTCCAGCGTGGCGCCGTCCTTGGGCACCACCACCGCCACCACGGCTTCGCCGAAGTCGGGATGCGGCACGCCGATGACCGCCGATTCGGCCACGCCCGGCATGTCGTCGATCAAGGTCTCGATCTCCTTGGGATAGACGTTGTAGCCGCCGGAGATGATCAGATCCTTGCTGCGGCCGACGATCGACAGGTAATCCGCCGGCACGTCATGGCCTGCGGATTCACCGCCCCAGCGGCCCACGTCGCCGGTCTTGAACCAGCCATCCGGCGTGAATTCCTCGCGGGTCTTTTCCGGCATGCGCCAATAGCCCGAGAACACGTTGGGCCCGCGCACCTGCACGTTGCCGATCTCGCCCGGCGCCAGCGCGATGCCGGCGTCGTCCACCACGCGCACCTGCACGCCCGGCAGGGCGCGGCCCACGGTGCCGGCCAGGCGCTCGCCATCGGCCGCATCGTAGGGATTGGACGTCAGCATGACGGTCTCGCTCATGCCATAGCGTTCCAGGATGGCGTGGCCGCTGCGCTCGCGGAAATCGTTGAAGGTCTCGGACAGCAGCGGCGCCGACCCCGAAATGAACAGGCGCATGTTGGCGCACACGTCGCGGTTGAAGCGCTTGTCGGCGAGCAGCCGCACGTAGTACGTCGGCACGCCCATCATTACGGTGCTTTGCGGCAGGTAGCGCAAGGCCTGGTCGGCGTCCAGCCTGGGCAGCCAGATCATCTTCGCGCCAGCCAGCAGCGCGCCGTGCGAGGCCACGAACAGGCCATGCACGTGGAAGATCGGCAGCATGTGCAGCAGCACGTCGTCCGAACGCCAGCCCCAGTACTTGTGCAGCACCTGGGCGTTGGACGCCAGGTTGCCATGCGACAGCATCGCACCCTTGCTGCGGCCGGTGGTGCCGGACGTGTAGAGGATGGCCGCCAGGTCGTCGGGCTTGCGCTTGACGGTCTTGAAGCGCTGCGACAGGCCGCCCGCGGCATCCAGCAGGGTGCCGCTGCGGTCTTCATCCAGCGTGTAGACGTGCGCGCAGCCGGCCTTGTCGGCGGCGCGCTGGACCCAGTCGCGGTTCTTGCTGGCGCAGACCACCACGGCCGGCTCGGCGTTGCCCAGGAAATACTCGATTTCAGCTTCGCGATAGGCGGTATTCAGCGGCAGGTAGACCAGGCCGGCGCGCAGCGTGGCCAGGTACAGCAGCAGGGCCTCGGGCGACTTCTCGACCTGCACCGCCACCCGCGCGCCCTCGGGCAGCTTGAGCGATGCGAGCAGATTGGCCAGGCAGGCCGTGGCGCGGTCGATGTCGTCCCAGGTGTATTTCAGCTCGGGAGTTTCGAGCGCGACCTGTTTGCGATCGGCGGGAAACCCGCCCTCCAGCACAGCGTATAGATTGGCGTTGCTCACCGTTTTCAGTCTCCGGAAAAATGGGGGTCCACGCCGGCCAGGAAAGCGCGCACGCCCTCCTTGTGGTCCCGGCTGTCGGCGTAAGAGAAATAATCCTGGTACTCGGCTTCGGTCAAGGCGCCGCCCCGCATCAGGCGGGCGGACAGGCGCTTGTTGATGCGCGCCGCCAACGGCGCGCCCTGGCAGATGCGTTCGGCGCTGCGCAGAGCCTGCGCGGCCACGTCGGCGTCGGCCACGATGCGCGTCAGCAGGCCCAGGTCGCGCGCCTCGGCGGCGCCGAAGACGCGGCCTTCGAGCAGGATGGCCAGCGTCGCGGCGCGCCCGGCCAGCGCCAGCAGGCCGCGCATCTCGTCGGGCGCCATGGGAAAGCCCAGCCGGTTGATCGGAACGCCGAACCGCGCCGATTCGCCGGCGATGCGCAGGTCGCACTGGCAGGCGATCTCCAGCCCGCCGCCGACGCACACGCCTTCTATCTGCGCCACCACCGGCTGCGGGCATTGCGCCACGGCATGCAGGGCCGGCGCCAACACCTCGCGGTGATAGCGCTGCACGCCCGCCGCGTCGGCCCGTTCGACCGGAAACTCGCGGATGTCCGCGCCCGCGGCGAAATTGCCGCCCTCGCCGCGCACGATCACGCAGCGAACGCCGTCGTCCGCGGCAATACGCGTGAAGACGTCGCCTAGTTCGCGCCACATATCCACGGTGATGGCGTTCAGGCGCCCCGGGTGCGACAGCGTCACCCGGGCCAGTTGCCCGTCACGCTGCAGCAGCACACGGCCTGCCGTGTTGTCCGTCATGTCCCCTCGCTGGTTGTCGGTTTTCTTATTGTCGACGCGCCGCCGCTCAGGCCGCGCGTCCCACGCTGCGGCTCACTTGCGGCTTGCCGTCATGCAGGCGCGCCAGGTTGCCGTCCAGTTCATCCAGGTCGTACAGGTAATTGACCATCAGGCCGCAGGACTGCTTGAGTCCCTTGGCCGAAGTGTCCGCCGCCCAGTTCAGGCGTTCGATGCGCGCGCCGTTGCCCAGGTGGAAACGCGCCACCGCGTCCAGCGGCAGGCCGTTCTTCATGGCCTGCAGATAGTGCGCGGCCAGGCGGAAGGCGGCGCGCTTGACCACGTCGGGCGTCTTCTTGCCCAGCGCCGCGCGCGCCAGCCGCGCCACCCAGCGCCGGCCGTCGGGCACACCGGCGCGCTGGCGCGCCTTGGCGCGCGACTTGTCCTCGCGCAGGACCGCTTCGACCGCATCGCCGTCCAGCTTGCCGAGCCAATCGGCGAAGCCGGGAATCGGCGACAGCGTGGCGAATGACTTGAGCTTGGGCAGTTCCTCCAGCAATTGCTCGACCACGCGCTTGAGCAGGAAATTGCCGAAGCTGATGCCCTTCAGGCCCGGCTGGGTGTTGGAGATGGAATAGAAGATCGCCCAGCGCGCCTTGTCCAGATCCTGCGGCGGCGCGCTGCTGTCCAGCAATGCCTGCACGTTGTCGGCCATGCTTCCGGCAAACGCCACCTCGACGAAGATCAGCGGCACGTCCGGCAATTGAGGATGGAAATAGGCGTAGCAGCGGCGGTCCGGCGCCACGCGGTGGCGCAGGTCGTCCCATGACTGGATCTCGTGCACGGCTTCATAGAGGATCAGCTTTTCCAGCAACGAGGCGGGCGAGTCCCAGGTGAGCGGCCGCAGCTCCAACAGGCCGACGTCGAACCAGGCCGACAGCAGGCCTTCGAGGTCCTTGTCCAGCGCCTGGATGCCGGCGACCTGCTTGCGCCAGCGCAGCATGTCGGCGCGCAACTCGACCAGGAAGCGCAGACCCATCGGCTGCGCGTTGAAGCGCTTGAACAGGCGCGCGCCCTCGCCGGCATCGCTCGCGAAGGTGCCGCGCACCTGCGCCAGGGCGGCCAGCATCAGGCGCCGGTCCTTGCCGTCGGCGGCGCTGTAGCGTTCGCACCAGCGCCGCGCCAGCTTGTTGGCGGCCACGTCGGTCAGGCGCGCCTCGAACAAGCGCCGCACCTCGGACTCGCTGGGCAGCCGGCCGCGCTCCCACAGGCGCCCCAGGCGCGTGATCAGGCTATCGCCGTCGGCGGCCGTGTCGATGGGTTCGGCATCGGGCTCAGGCGTGCGTGCGCCGCGCGCGGGAGCGAGATTGGCGGGTGCGTTCATGGGCGGGTTCCTCGGCTGCGGGAAGATCGGAAAGCGGCGGCGTGTCGTCGGCGGCCAATGCGCGCAGGACCTCGAGCTGGCGCATCAGATGATGGCGCGCCAGCGCCTCGGCGCGCTCGGGGTCGCGAGCCTGGAGGGCCACGAAAATGGCCTGGTGCTCGGCACAGGATTCCTGGATGCGGCCGGGCCAGGCCAGGCTGCGATGGCGGGACAGGCTAAGCACCTTGCGCAGGTTGCCCACCATGTCGACCAGCCACTGGTTGCCGGCCAGCGCCTGCACCGCTTCGTGGATCAGGTAATTGGTCTGGTAGTACGCATCGATGCGGCCAGCGGCGGCGTGGCCGGCCAACGCCTCGTGCAAAGGCGCCAGCGCCGCCAGTTGCGCGTCCGACGCCTTGCACGCCGCCTCGTGGGCGCAGCGCCCTTCGAGCATGGCCATCAGCGGGAAGATGTCTTCCAGGTCCTGCGCCGACAGTTCATTGACGAAGCAGCCGCGGCGCGGCTCCAGCCGCACCAGGCCCTCGGTGGCCAGCACTTTCAGCGCCTCGCGCAGCGGCGTGCGCGAAATCCCCAGTTCGCCGGCCAGGCGCAGTTCGTCGATCCATTCGCCATTGCGCAGCGCGCGCGCATGGATCATGCCGCGCAGGCGATCCGCGACTTCCAGATACAGGGCTTGCCGGACGATGGGTGAGGTCATGGGCAGACGGCCTGAAGGCTCCGTAATTCATAATTATGAATAAACCCATCATATCCCCGCCCGGCAAATCCGGCCTAGCAAAAAATCGTAAGGAGTTGCCCTAACCGGCGGCCGGCAATCAGAAATGCAGAACGCCGTCGACCGCGTGGCGGCTGAGGGACCGCGCCCAGCGGCGCGCCGGCAAGCCATAGCGGGACTCGACCACCTCGGCGCGCGCCAACAGCTCGGCCGGCGTGACCGCCAGCCGCGGGCCGGAAAACGCCAGCACGATCTGGTTGCCGGCATCGATCTCGGGCAGCAGCACCACCCGGTCGTCGAAGGCCTTGGACAGATTATCGATGTTCCTGCCGAAGCTCTCGTGGCGGCCGAACAGATTCACCGCCAACACCCCGACCTCGCCCAGCACCCGGCGGCAGTCACGGTAGAACTTGACGCTGTCGCGCACCGGCCCTTGCGCCGAGGCGTCGTACAGGTCAACCATCAGCACCGGGCAACGGCCGGCGTTGAGCGGATCCGCGGCCCATTCGGCGGCATCGGCGTGCTCGACCCGCAGGCGGTTCTCGCCCGGCAGGCGGAAGAACATGTGGCAGGCGGCGGTGACGCGCGGGTTCCATTCCACCGCCAGCAACGGCGCGCGCGTCTGCTTGGCGCAGAACCGCGCCAGCGAACCGGCGCCCAGGCCGAACATGCCGATGGCCTCGTCCTTCGGAGGTTCCAGGAACAGCAGCCAGGCCATCATCTGGGCGGTGTATTCCAGTACCAGTTCCGACGGGTTCTTGATGCGCATCGCGCCCTGGACCCATTCGGTGTTGAAGTGCAGATAGCGCACGCCGTCCACTTCGGAAAGGGTCGGCTGGTCGAGTTCGGAGGGGAATTTGGATTTGTACATGGGCGCGATTGTAGGCCCGGCGCGCACAGCCATCGGCGCCACGCCGCCATGCGACCGGAATGCCGGCCGGCGAACGCCGCCGGGCCGGCGCGGGCGGACCGTTGCGGCCCGACCCCGGGGCTAACGATGCACGGTCAACGCCGCACCGGCGAGGCGTCGCTCAGATGCGCTCGAAGATCGCGGCGATGCCCTGGCCGCCGCCAATGCACATGGTCACCAGCGCGTAGCGGCCCTGCACCCGCTGCAGTTCGTGCAGCGCCTTGACGGTGATGATCGCGCCCGTGGCGCCGATCGGGTGGCCCAGGCCGATACCGCTGCCGTTCGGATTGACCTTGGCCGGATCCAGCTTCAACTCGCGGCTCACGGCGCAGGCCTGGGCGGCGAAGGCTTCGTTGGCCTCGATCACATCCAGTTGGTCCACGCTCAGACCGGCGCGCTTGAGCGCGGCCTGCGTGGCAGGCACCGGACCGATGCCCATGATGCTCGGGTCGACGCCGGCATGCGCGTAGGCCACCAGGCGCGCCAGCGGCTTGACGCCGCGCTTGGCCGCGACCGAAGCGTTCATCAGCACCAGCGCGGCGGCGCCGTCGTTCAGGCCCGAGGCATTGCCGGCGGTGACGGTGCCGTTTTCCTTCTGGAACACCGGCTTGAGCGCGGCCAGGCTGTCGGCGGTGACGTCGCGGCGCACGTGCTCGTCGGTGTCGAACACCACTTCGCCCTTGCGCGTCTTCTGCACGATCGGCACGATCTGGTCGCGGAAGTAGCCGGCCTCGATGGCGTTGGCGGCGCGGCGGTGCGATTCGGCGGCCAGCGCGTCCTGGTCCTGGCGGCTGATGCCGAACTGGGCGGCGACGTTCTCGGCGGTCACGCCCATATGCATGCGGCCGAACGGATCGGACAGCGCGCCGGTCATCATGTCCTGCATGATGCTGTCGCCCATGCGCGCGCCCCAGCGCTGCGCCGGCGCGATGTAGGGCGCGCGGCTCATGCTCTCGGCGCCCGCGCCGACGGCGATGTCGGCATCGCCCAGCAGGATGGTCTGCGCCGCCGACACGATGGCCTGCAGGCCCGAGCCGCACAGGCGGTTGACGTTGAAGGCCGGGGTTTCCTTGGCGATGCCCGCATTCATCGCGGCCACGCGCGACAGATACATGTCGCGCGGTTCGGTATTGATGACATGGCCGACGGCGACATGGCCAACTTCGTCGCCCTTGACGGCGGCGCGTTCCAGCGCGGCCTTGATGACGCTGGCGCCCAGGTCGCAGGGCGGCACGTCTTTCAGCGCGCCGCCGAAATCACCGATGGCGGTGCGGACGGCGGATGCGACGATGACTTCGTTCATGATGTTTCCTCCTGATGGATCCCTTCATCATACTCGCGCGGCTTGCTCCCCCGCCGGCCCCGGGGCGCCGATATCCGATCCTTATCGCCAGGCAAAAATTTACTATTGGACAGCCCGCGCGCGGGTCGCGGATAGTGGCCAGCGGCGCGCCGCCCCCGGCGTCCGCCTGACCGGAACCACCCATGATCGATACGCTGGAACTGACCGCCATCCCCCCGCAGGACGAAGCGCTACGCGCCGAAGTACGCGGCTTTCTCGCCGAGGCCCTCGATGGGCTGGAACCCGATGAACGCGCCCGCTCCTGGATGGGCTACGACGCCGGCTTCAGCCGCCAACTGGCCGAACGCGGCTGGCTCGGCCTGACGCTGCCGCGCGAATACGGCGGCGCCGAACGCGGCCATTTCGCGCGCTTCGTGCTGTCCGAGGAACTGCTGGGTGCCGGCGCACCGGTATCGGCGCACTGGATCGCCGACCGCCAGAGCGCGCCGCTGATCCTCAAGCTCGGCACGCCCGCGCAGAAGGCCTTCTACCTGCCGCGCATCTGCCGCGCCGAGGCCTTCTTCTGCATCGGCATGAGCGAACCCGGGTCTGGCTCGGACCTGGCCAGCATCCGCACCCGCGCCGAACCCATGGCGGGGGGCTGGCGCCTGAACGGCAGCAAGGTCTGGACCACCAACGCGCACCGCTCGCACTACATGATCGCGCTGGCGCGCAGCTCTGGAACCCCTGACGACCGCCACCAGGGCCTGTCGCAGTTCATCGTCGACCTGTCGTTGCCGGGCGTGTCGATCCGGCCCATCCAGGACCTGGCCGGCGACGCGCACTTCTCCGAAGTCTTCTTCGATAACGTCGAACTGGCGCCGGACGCGCTCATCGGCCAGGAGGGCGCGGGCTGGGCCCAGGTCAATGCCGAACTGGCGTTCGAGCGCAGCGGACCGGAACGCCTGTACTCCAGCATCGCCTTGCTGCAATGCTGGCTGGCGCACGGCCGCGACGGCGCGGCGCGTGACGATGCCGACCACGCCCTGCTGGGCGCCCTCCTGTCGCAAATGGCGGTACTGCGCGCGCTCTCGCTGGCGGTCGCCGGCAAGCTGGCGGCGGGCCAGAGTCCCGCTATCGAAGCGGCCCTGGTCAAGGACCTCGGCACCGAGCTTGAGCAGGACATCCCGCGGTTGATCGCTGACGCGCTGGGCCGCCGTCCCGAGAGGCCGCCGCCGTTGCCGCTGCTGCGCACCCTGGCCTACCTGGAACAGGTCGCCCCCACCTTCTCGCTGCGCGGCGGCACCCGCGAAATCCTGCGCGGCATCATCGCGCGCGGCCTCGGCCTTCGATAGGAACTCCCATCATGGATTCGATTTTTGGCGACGCCGTCGAACGCCTGTTCGCGCAGACCTGCCCGCCCAACGTGATACGCAAGGCCGAACAGGGGCAGCCGCCCGCGCAAGCCTGGCAGGCCTGCGAGGCCGCAGGCTTCGCCAACGCGCTGATGCCGCAACACCAGGGCGGCGCCGGCCTGGCACTGGCCGATACGTTGCCTCTGGCGGTCGCCGCCGGCCGCCACCTGTGCCCCTACCCCTTCGTCGACACCCTGCTGGCGCGCGCCTGGCTGGCACGCGCCGGCCAGACGCCCGCGCCCGGCTCAATCGCGCTGGCGCCGCATGGCTGGCAAGTGCGGGGCCGGCAAGCCATCGGCGCCAATGTGCCCTGGATTCGCAGCGCCGACGCGGTGCTGGCACGTATTGGCGAACACGCCTGGCTGCTGCCCGCCCGCGCCGCCACGGTCGAACCCAGCGGTGTGCACGGCAGCCTGGACGCGCCGGCCCGCTGGTCGCTCGACGATGGCGTGCGCATCGACGCCGACACCGCACTGCCGTCGCTGGCAGAGCTGGCGGCCACCGCCTGCGCCGGCCTGATCGCCGGCGCCATGGAACGCGTGCTGGCCATGACGCTGGACTACGCCAGCCAGCGCCAGCAGTTCGGCAAGCCGATAGGCCGCTTCCAGGCGGTGCAGCAACAGATCAGCGTGATGGCCGAACAGGTCTGGGCGGCGCGCATGGCGGCGCAACTGGCATTCCAGGGGCGCGACGGCCTGCCACAGCCCTTGTTGGCCGCGCTTGGCAAGGCCCGCGCCAGCCTGGCAGTAGCGCGCGTGGCCGACATCGCGCACGCGGTGCATGGCGCCATCGGCGTCACCGAGGAATACGATTTGCAGTTGTACACGCGCCGGCTGCGCGAGTGGCGGCTGGCGGCAGGGTCCGAATCCTACTGGCACGCACGCATCGGCGCGCATGCGCTGGCGGACGGCGGCGACGCCGTGTCCTACCTGCGCACAGCGCTGTTCGATCGCGAAGCCGCCTGAACCACCGCCACCTGGCGCGCCGCCCGCTCACGGCGCGGCGCGCGCGATTCAATCCATCTGCGCCAGCATGCTGTCGCGCAGGCGCAGCACCGCCGCGCAGGACGTGGCCCGGTGCGTCACCAGCGACAACGACAAAGCCTCGCGCGCCTCGGCATCGGCCAGCGGCACGAACGCCACCAACGGCGTGCTGTAGGCCCGCGTCACGCCCGGCACCAGCGCCAACCCCATGCCACTGGCCACCAGGCTGACCAGCGTCTGCACCTGGATCGCCTCCTGGCTGATGCGCGGCGAGAAGCCGGCCTTGCGGCACAACGCCTGCGCCACGCCATGCAGGCCCGGCACCTTGGCGGGCGAGTACATCACGAAACTTTCGCCGCGGGCGTGGGCCAGGCTGACCGGTCCGCCGCCGGCCAGCGCGTGACCGGCCGGCACCGCCAGGATCAGGTCATCGCGTTCGACCACCCAGGATTCCAGCGCCGGATCCTCGGCCAGCGGACCGCGCACCAGGCCGGCATCGATATCGTTGGCGCGCAGCATCGCCGCCAGGCCGACGGTGCTGTCCTCGCGCAATTCCAACTGCACGTCCGGATACTGCGCGCGAAATACCGGCAGGCTGCGTGGCAACAGGGTATAGGTCGCCGAACCGACGAAACCCAGCCGCAGCGTGCCCCACTCGCCCAGCGCCACCCGGCGCGCGGCCTGGCGCGCCTGCTCGGTATGGAACAGCGCGCGGCGGGCGTCGGCCATCAGCGCCTCGCCCGCCGCGGTAAGAGTCACACCCCTGGCGCCGCGCGCCAGCAGTGGCACGCCGACCGCGTGCTCCAGTTTCTGGATCGACACCGACAGCGCGGGTTGCGCAATGTGCAGCGTGTCGGCGGCGCGACGGTAGCTGCCCAGTTCGGCGATGGTGACGAACTGGCGCAACTGCCGTAGATCGATAGCCATAACAGATTCCATATCAAGCAATACCGAAGCCATATTAGACGGGTATCAACCGCACCGATAGGATTCCCGCCATGACTTCCGCTTTCCTCCCCCAAGCCTCCGCCCTCGGCGGCCTGCGCGTGCTGGACCTGACCTCCGTGGTGTTCGGCCCCTACGCCTCGCAGATCCTGGCCGACTACGGCGCCGACGTCGTCAAGATCGAAGCGCCCGCGGGCGACTCCACCCGCAATACCGGTCCGGCCCAGGAGCCGGGCCTGGCCGCCATCTTCCTGGGGTTGAACCGCAACAAGCGCAGCGTGGTGCTGGACCTGAAACAGGCCGCCGCCCGCGAAGCGCTGCTGGCGCTGGTGGACGGCGCCGACGTGCTGATGCACAGCATGCGCCCGGCCAAGATGGCCGCGCTGGGCCTGGCCCCCGACACACTGTGCGCACGCAACCCGCGTCTGGTGTATGCCGGACTGTATGGCTTCGGCGCTAACGGCGCCTACGACGGCCGGCCGGCCTACGACGACATCATCCAGGGCCTGGCCGGCTTTGCCGACCTGGCCGATCGCCAGACCGGCACGCCGCGCTACCTGCCGACGGTGGCGGCGGACAAGACCTGCGGCCTGATCGCCGCGCACGCCATCCTGGCCGCGTTGTTCCAGCGCGAGCGTACTGGCCTGGGCCAGCACCTGGAAGTGCCCATGTTCGAAAGCATGGCCTCGTACGTGCTGGTCGAGCATTACTACGGCCGGCACCTGGCGGACACGCCCGGCGAGGCCGGCTACCCACGCGTGCTCACTCCCTGGCGGCGGCCCTGCCGCACCGCCGACGGCCATGTCTGCCTGATGCCGTACACCGACGCCCACTGGCGCAGCTTCTTCGAGGCCGCCGGACGCCCCGACCTGGCGGCCGATCCACGCTTTGCCGACATCGCCGCGCGCACCCGCCACATCGAAGCGCTCTACGAGCTGCAAGCGGGCATCGTCGCCGCGCACGACACCGCCCATTGGCTGGCGCTGTGCGAAAGGCTGGAGATCCCCGCCGCCCGCGTCAATCGCCTGCAGGACCTGGAGGCCGACCCGCACTTGCGCAGCGTGGATTTCTTCCAGCCGCTGCAAAGCGCCGCTGGCGGCCACTACCGCTTCCCGCGCAACCCCGTGCGGCTGCAGCGCTCGCAAGTGCCGCCCGCGATGCCGCCGCGGCTGGGCGAGCACACCCGCGACGTGCTGGCGCAGGCCGGCCTGGCCCCCGCCGCCATCGACGCATTGCTGCAAACCGGCGCCGCCCGGCAAGCCGGCGCCCCTTCCGCTTCCACCAAGGACCCAGCATGACCCAAGACCGCACCGCCCCCGCCCAACTCGGCCAGGGCTACTACTGGCAGGACCTCGCCGTGGGCCAACGCTTTCGCACATTCCGCCGCACGGTCACCGAGACCGATATCGTCAACTTCATCAGCGTCACCGGCATGCTGGAGACGATCTTCATCGACGCCACCTACGCGCACGGCGCGATCCAGGGCCGCCCCGCCCCGGGCGCGCTGACCTATGGCCTGATCGAAGGGCTCATCATGCAGGGCATGGTGCAGGGTACCGGCCTGGCGTTGCTGGAAGTGCACAAGAAGATGCTGGCGCCGGTGGTCGCAGGCGACACCATCTGGGCCGAGATCGAAGTCACCGGCGTGCGCCCGACCTCGCAGCACAACCGTGCCGTGGTCAGCTCGGCCATCGACGTTTTCAACCAGCACGGCAAAGCCGTGATGGCCTACACCGCGACGCGCATGCTGGCCGGCCGGCCGGACTGACGCGGCGCGCGGCGGACAGGCGTCCCGCGCAGAGGACGCCGCCGCCATGGGGCTGCGGCCCCATCCACCAAAGCAAGGAGACACCCATGAAAAAAGCATTGCTCGCGGCCAGCCTGGCCGCGCTGGCGCTCGGAGGCGCCGCCACCGCCCAGGCCGCCTGGCCCGACCGCCCCATCACCATGGTGGTGCCCTTCCCGCCGGGCGGCCCCACCGACCTGGTGGCGCGGGTGCTGGCCAAACAACTGACCGGCCAACTGGGCCAGACCGTGGTGGTGGAAAACAAGGGCGGCGCGAACGGCAACATCGGCATGCAGTACGCGGCGGCCGCAAAGCCGGATGGCTACACCGTGCTCTACAACACCTCGTCGATCGCGCTCAGCCCCAATCTCTATCGCTCGCTGGCCTTCGACCCGGTCAAGGACTTCACGCCGGTTTCGTCCACCGCCGTGATTCCGCTGGTGCTGCTGGTGCATCCATCAGTGCCGGCACGGGACGCACAAGGCTTTGTCGACTATGCCCGCCAGCATCCCGGCAAACTGTCGTATGGATCGGCGGGCGCCGGCAACGTCACGCACCTGGGCGCGCTGCTGCTCCTGCGCTCGTTGAACATCGACGCCGTGCATGTGCCGTATCGCGGCAGCGCCCCCGCCATGACCGATCTGGTCGGCGGGCAGGTGCAGGTCATGACCAACACCCTGAACGATTCGCTGGGTTTCATCCGCGAGGGCAAGCTGCGCGCGCTGGCCGTGACCAGCCGCGCGCGCAGCGAGCAATTGCCAGAAGTGCCAACGGCGGCCGAGACCGTGGTCCCCGGCTTCGAGATGGGTGCCTGGCAAGGCGTGGTGGTGCCGGCGGGCACCCCGGAAGCGGTGGTTGGGAAGCTCAACGCCGAAATCCGCCGCGCTCTGCAATCGGACGAGATGCAAAAACAGCTCAAGGCGCAGGGCGCGCAGGCCCTGGGTTCGACCCCGCAGGAGTACGGCGCCTACATCCGCGGCGAGATCCAGCGCTGGGGCGCGGTGATCAAGGAAGCCGGCGTCAAGCTCGACTAGGTCCAGGCCGCAGCGCTGGCCCGCGGCTTCAGCGGCCGGCGGCTTTGGCGCTCAGGCCGTTGGCCACGCCCATGTCGGTCTTGGGCACGTCGCGGATCAGCACCCGCACGTCCTCGCCGGACATGCCGAGGGTGTCGCATACCGCCTGGTTCAGCGCCGCGATCAGCGCCGACTTCCTGGCCTCGTCGCGGCCCTCGATCAGGGCCGCGTCGACACGCGCCATGGGCTTGCCGATCTCGCCGGCCACGATCACATGTTCGGCGGGAATTTCCTGCAGCACGATGCGCACGCTGGACAGCGGCGCGGCGATGCTCTCGACCACCGCCTGCGAAGCCGCCTGCAGCAACGCGGTCTTCTGGGCGGCCGAATGGCCCTGCATGATCTGGACGTTCAGGATTGGCATGACGGGTTCCGATGTTCCGAATAGTGGCGAACCGGCGATCATTGCCGGCCAGCCATCATATCCGGACTGGCCCCGGGCGCAAGCCTGCCGCCCGGGAACCTGGCCATGGCAACGGGTCGTCCCGCCGCCGCGCGGCTCGCGCCGTCAGGCGGCCTCGCCCCGCTGCGCGGGTTGGGGCTGGCCTTGCAGTTCGGCCTGCGCCGGGTCGCCGTCGGCGGCCTCGGCGGCCTGCGCCGCGGGCGCGGTCTCGGCCAGCACCGGCGTCACCAGTTCGACCACCTTCTTGCGCGAGAGCATGCCGATGAACTCGTCGTTCTCGCCCGTCACCGCCACCGGTTGGTCGCTGTGCACCAGTTGCGCCAGCACCTCGCCCAGGCCGGCCGTGGCCGGCACCGATGCCAGGTCCTCGACGAAGCGCGACACATCGCGGCCGCCTTCGTTCACGGCCTGCTCGGCCGCCCGCAGCGTCAGCACGCCGGCCAGGCGCTTGCCGTCCAGCACGGGCGCATACTCGTAGCTCAGCGCCCGCATCCGATCGACCGCGTGGGCCGGACGCGAACGCATGGTCAACGTCAAGCGCGCCGGATTGACGGCATGGGTGGCATTCAGCACCTTGGTGCGGTTGACGTCCTGCAGGAACGACTGCACGTAATCGTTGGCCGGATTCAGCAGGATGTCTTCCGGCGTGCCTTCCTGCACCAATTCGCCGTCTTTCAGGATGGCAATGCGGTTACCCAGGCGCAACGCTTCGTCCAGGTCATGGGTGATGAAGACGATGGTCTTGTTCAGCTTGGATTGCAGTTGCAGCAGTTGGTCCTGCATCTCGCGGCGGATCAACGGGTCGAGCGCCGAAAACGCCTCATCCATGAGCAGGATCTCGGCATCCGTGGCCAGCGCCCGCGCCAGGCCCACGCGCTGCTGCATGCCGCCCGACAACTGATGCGGATACTGCTGCTCGAAGCCCGACAGGCCGACCTGCTCCAGCCAATCGCGGGCCCGCCGTTCGCGCTCGGCACGGCCCACGCCCTGCACGGCCAGGCCGTAGGCGGCGTTGTCCAGCACGGTGCGGTGCGGGAACAGGCCGAAGCGCTGGAACACCATGCTCATCTTCTTCTGGCGGAATGTCTCGAGGTCGCGCTTGTTCAGGCTGACCACATCGACGCCGTCGACCAGGATATGGCCCGCGCTGGGTTCGATCAGGCGATTGAAGTGGCGGATCAGCGTCGACTTGCCGGAACCCGACAGGCCCATGATGACGTAGATGCTGCCCTCTTCGATCGACAGGCTGATGTCGCGCAGGCCCAGCGTATGGCCGCTTTCGGCCAGCAGCGCTTCCTTGCTCATGCCGCCCTGGGCGGCCTGCAGCCACTTCTGCGGATGCGGCCCGAAAATCTTGTAGATGTTCTTGACTTCGATCTTGCTCATCGCTGGCCTCCCTTGCGCATGCGCTGTCCATACGATTGCGTGATCCGGTCGAACAGCACGGCCAACACCACGATGCCCAGGCCCGCCAGCAGGCCGCGGCCCACTTCCAGGCGGTTGATGCCGAGCAGCACTTCATACCCCAGGCCGCGCGCGCCGATCATGGAGGCGATCACCACCATCGACAGCGCCATCATCGTGGTCTGGTTGATACCGGCCATGATGTTGGGCAGGGCCAGCGGCAGTTGCACGCCGAACAGCTGCTGGCGCGGATTGGCGCCGAACGCGCGCGACGCTTCCAGCACTTCGCGGTCGACCAGGCGGATGCCCAGGTCGGTCAGGCGGATCAGCGGCGGCACGGCATAGATCACGGTGGCGATGATGGCCGGGATCTTGCCCAGGCCAAACAGCATCACCACCGGGATCAGGTACACGAAACTGGGCATGGTCTGCATCACATCCAGCACCGGCAACATGAGCGAGCGCAGCCAGTTGACGCGCGCCATCAACACGCCCAGCGGAATGCCGATGACCACCGACAGCCCGGCCGCCATGATCATCAGCGCCAGCGTCTGCATGCCGGCGTCCCACAGGCCGAGCACGCCGATCACGCACAGCAGCGCGCCCATGGCCAGGCTCAGGCCGATGCGGCGGCTGACCAGCCAGGCAATCGCCACGGTCACGACGACCACGGCCCACCAGGGCGAACTGCGCAGCACCTGCTCCAGCCACACCAGGGCGTGCAGCACGGGCTGGGACAGCGTTTCCAGGGTATCGGCGTAGTTGGTTACCAGGTGATCGACGAATCCATCGATGGCCCCCCGCACCTGGCGGGCGGGAATGATTTCAGGAAACATGTTTTGACTCCATTTCAGCGTGTGCGCCACGGTCCGGCGCGCGGCAGTGGCCACGGTCCGCCGGGGCCACCGAAGGCATGGGTGGCGGCGACACGCTTACAGTCCGGCGCAGGCGGGAACAGCCTGCGCGTAGCCCGCCTGTGCGGGCATTCCGCCTGCCGGAGGGCTTTTTCCCCTTGGGGGCGTCCCAAGGGGAAAAAGTCCACGCCGGTGGCCCGCTCCAGTTGGCCGGAGCGGGCCGCCGCCGGGAAGGCGGCGGGGGTTACAGCGCGCTTTGCACGCGCCCGGCGACGTCCGCGGGGACCCACTTGGTCCAGACGTCGGGCTTGCTCTTCAGGAACCACTTGGCCACCGCGGCGGATTCATCGCCGGATTCTTCCATGTGGGCCAGGGTTTCGTTCATCACGGGCAGCGGCACCGAGACCTTCGACAGGAACGCGGTCAGCACCGGCGCCTCCTGCGAGAACTTGGTGTTCACCGCGGTGAAGACGGGATTGTCGGGGTAGGCGCTGGCCTCGGGCTTGGCGCACTTGGGCGACGTCAGGCACTTGTGCTTGGCGGCGTCGTAGGGCGGCAGTTCGAGCTTGACCAGATCCAGGGCCCCCACCAGCGGCGTGGGCGACCAGTAGTAGAACACCACGTTCTGCTTGCGCTTGTAGGCCGACATCAGGGCCGCCTTCTGCGCCGCGCCGGTGCCCGGCGAGTACAGCGTGAAGCTGTCGCCCAGCTTAAGGGCATGGAACAGATTGGTGCTGGTGACCTCGCACCCCCAGCCCGCCGGGCAGCCATAGAAGCGGCCCTTGCCCGGTTCCTCGGGGTCCTTGAACTGGTCCTTGAACTTGGGCAGGTCGGCCGCCGACTTCAGTTCAGGCAGGCGTTCGGCGGTGTAGCGCGGGATGTACCAGGCCTCGCCGCCCATGTACAGATCGCCGATCCGCTTGACGCGGCCGGTCTTCTCGGCGCGCTCCCAGGGGTCGGCGACGCTGTTCAGCCAGACTTCGGTGTTGATGTCCAGGTCGCCGCGCTCGAGCGCGGCCAGGGCCGGGAGGGTTTCAGTGGGCAGGGTTTCGGTCTTGCAACCATAGCCCTTTTCCATGATGAAACGCTCGATATCAACCAGGACCAGATTGGATTCCCAGTTCATGCCGCCGAAATTGATCGGGCGCTTGAGTTCGCATTGCGCCGCGTCGGCGGCTTGGGCCGAACCGGCGAAGGCGAACAACATGGCCGCGGCGGCCAGGGTCTTGACGGGGGTGAAACGCATTGGCTTTTGCCTCCATAGGTTCAGGGACACGACGGCGCTGGTCCGGCCGTGCCATGGAGCTAAGGGGGTTGTGCGGAAGACGGGCAGAACCGCCAATACAAACCGACACTAGCAACAAGAGGATCCGCGAAGTGCGGGTTCTTGCAAGACAGGAGTCTCGAAACAGGATTTTCGAGAACCCACAGATAGTGAACAAACTGAAAGAAGAAGGCAGCATCTTAACCGAAATTAATGCACACCCCAAGCCCAAGACTGAACAAAACAGATACATTCAGCCCGAAAAACGTCCGGACAAACCCTGATTCCCAAGAGGCAATTCACCATTTTTCCCTGGGGAAGCCCCACTCGAAAACAATGATACATTCAGTTAACATTTTATTCTTATGAATACATCCCAGTCCCGAAAACGGCGTCTTCATGCGGTCTGTCCGGGCTTGTCGCGGTACATGTAGTCGCGCCGCCAGGGATAGGCCAGGTCGGGCGGGTCGTCCAGTTCGTCGGCGCGCCCCGTGGCCGGATGCTGGCCCAGCACCTGGTGCAGCGCAATCCAGCCGTGCTCGAAGCCCATGGCGCATCCGGCCAGGTACAAGCGGTAGGCGCGCAATGACCGCGCGCCCTGCTCGCCGCCCAGGATCTGCGCGGCTTGCGGCAGGCGCGCCTCGAGCGCGTCGCTCCAGGCCCAGAGCGTACGGGCATAGTGCGGCCGCAGGTTCTCGACATCGACCTCCTCCAGGCCGCCATTGGTCAGGGCCTCCATGACCACGCTGATGTGGGTCAGTTCGCCGCCCGGGAAGATGTACTTCTCGATGAACTCGCCCATGCCGCTGCCCAGTTCAGCGTTATAGACGCCAGCCGCGGTGATGCCGTGATTCAGGATCAGCCCGCCCGGCTTGAGCAGCCGCCGCAGCTTGGCGAAATAGCCTTCCAACTGGGCCCGGCCGACGTGCTCGAACATGCCGACAGAGGCGATCTTGTCGAACGGCGCGGTCTCGTCGAGCTTGCGGTAGTCCAGCAATTCCACCCGCACCCGCCCGCCCAGGCCCTTGTCCTGGATCAGCTTGCCGACGTGGGCGTGCTGGTTGCGCGACAGCGTGATGCCGGTGGCATCCACCCCGTAGTGCTCGGCCGCCCACAGCAGCAGCCCGCCCCAGCCCGCGCCCACGTCGAGGAAACGCTCGCCGGGACGCAGCCGCAGCTTGCGGCAGATGTGATCGAGCTTGGCTTCCTGGGCCTGCGCCAGGGTCATGCCCGGGTCGCGGTAATAGGCGCAGGAGTAGACCCGGCGCGGGTCCAGCCACAGGGCATAGAAGTCATCGGACAGGTCGTAGTGGAACTCGATCTGCCGGGCATCGCGTTCGACCGAGTGGCGCCATACCGACATCACCTTGCGCACCAGTTCGGTCAGCCAGCCGCCCCGCGCCGCATCCACCGGCGAGCCCGGCAGCAGCGCGGCGGCGGCCGCCATTACGTCGCGCATCGACCCGTCGATGTCGATGCGCCCTTCGACGTAGTCCTGGCCCAGCACGCCGACCGCGCCCTCGGCCAGGTGGGCCAGTGCGGTCTTGTCGTGCGTCACGAAGCGGACCCTGGGCTCCTGCGCCCCCAGCACCGCGCCATCGGGCAGCACCAACTGCACCGGCACAGGCAGCGCCTGGAGCTTGCGTTCCACCACAGACAACAAAGGATTCACGACCTCTCCTCTGGAATACGTACGGACACGACAGACTGTATCGGAAATTCCCTGCCATTTGCGTGTAAGGCGGCACGTGATAAAGTCATCGGCTTGGTGCAAAACGCGCAATACAGCGCGCCGCGCCCTGCCCCTGCGCGACCTCCCTCGCGATCCACATGCCCCCTACACTTTCCCCACGCGGCGCCATGCCGGGCTGGCTCATCCTCATGGGCGCCCTTACCGCGATCGGCCCCTTCGCCATCGACATGTACCTGCCCGCCTTCCCGACGATCGCCGCCAATCTCGGCGTGCCGCGCGGCGACGTCGAACGCACCCTGGCCGCCTACCTGATCGGACTGGCGCTGGCACAGGTGTTCTACGGGCCGATGGCCGACCGCTACGGCCGCAAGCCGCCGCTGATGGTGGGCCTGGCGCTGTTCATGATCGCCTCGCTGGGCTGCGCCCTGGCCGGTTCGGTCGAGGCCTTGACCGGCTGGCGCGTGATCCAGGCGATGGGCGGCGCGGCCGGCATCGTGATCCCGCGCGCCGTCATCCGCGACCACTATGAAACCCACGAGGCGGCGCGCGCCATGTCGCTGCTGATGCTGATCATGGGCCTGGCGCCAATCCTCGCGCCGCTGGCCGGCGGGCAACTGCTCGGCATCGCCAGTTGGCGCAGCCTGTTCTGGGTCATGCTGGCGGGCGGCGCCATGCTGATGACGGCGGTGGTGATGATCATGAAGGAATCGCTCGCGCCCGAACGCATGGTGCCCCTGCGCCTGCGCACCATCATGCAGAATTACCGCGCGCTGTTCGCGCATCGCGGCTTCATGGCGCACAGCCTGGCCGGCGGTTTCGGCCAGGCCGGCATGTTCGCCTACATCATCGGCTCGCCGCGGGTCTTCATCGAACTGTACGGCGTCGATCCGAAATACTACGGCCTGCTGTTCGGCACCAACGCGCTGTCGCTCATCATCTGCTCGCAGATCAGCGCCCGCCTGTTGCGCTCCCGCACACCGCGCCAACTGCAGCGCCGCGCCCTCACCTCGCTGGCCTGCGCCAGCCTGGCCGCGGTGGCGCTGACACTGGCCGGCTGGATGACGCTGCCGCTACTGATGGCCTGCCTGATCTGCTACATGGGCAGCCAGGGCTTCGTGAATCCCAACTCGGCGGCGCTGGCGCTGTCGGACCAGGGCAAGCGGCTGGGCGCGGCCTCGGCGCTATTGGGGACACTTCAACTATCCTGCGGCGCCCTGGCCGGCTTTGCCGTCAGTGCCTGGCAGACCGACAGCGCCCTGCCCCTGACCACCACCCTGGCCACCTGCGCCTGCCTGTCGTGGCTGTCCGGCCGGGTGGCGCAATCCCACGGCGCCTGAATGCACTCTCCCATCCGCGCCCGCCGCTACGATGGGTCCCTGCGCGCTACGCTCGCCCGCCGCGCCGCCATCGCCGGCGCGGCGCCGGAACCACGGTTGCGACGGCCAGCATGCCTTGTCACTTGATTTGTCGGGATTTTTCGTATTAGAATCTACGTCTTCACATGAAGTTTCCCGTGCTGAGCCACTATGCTTTGTGACTCAACACTCTGACCCCCAAGCGCATTTTTGCGGATGGCAGGCAGCGGGTATAAGCACAGGGCGGAATCCCGGGTTTGAATCTGGATTTCCCCCCTCATCCACTAAGACTGGGTGGCCGGCAGGATGGCAGGACGTCGTGGCAAGACCGCGATGGCACTGAGTCCGACAGCCCGGCGGCTGACACCCCGTCTACCTCCCCGGTGATGCGCAAGAATAAATGAGGTGCATCCATGGCACGCGTATGCCAAGTGACCGGCAAAGGCCCGATGGTGGGCAACAACGTTTCGCACGCGAACAACAAGACCAAGCGTCGCTTCCTGCCCAACCTGCAATCGCGCCGGTTCTGGGTTGAAAGCGAAAACCGCTGGGTGCGCCTGCGCGTCTCGGCCAAGGCCATCCGCACGATCGACAAGAACGGCATCGACGCCGTGCTGGCCGAAATGCGTGCCCGCGGCGAACTGGCCTAATCGGCCCCCCGCCAATCTGACATACTAGGAGCACGACATGGCCAAAGGTATCCGCGAAAAGATCAAGCTCGAGTCGACCGCCGGCACGGGTCATTTCTACACGACCACCAAGAACAAGCGCAACATGCCCGAGAAGATGCTGATCAAGAAGTTTGATCCGGTCGCTCGCAAGCACGTCGACTACAAGGAAACCAAGCTGAAGTGATTCAGCCGGTCTCCGGATAGCCAGAAAGGCCCTGCATCGCAGGGCCTTTTTCATTGGCGGAAACCAGCGCGGCCCGGAACCGGGCCGGCCGGCACCCTTGCCGTTTTCCTTGGCGCGCGGGCGCCGCGCATGCTTCAATTGGGCCGAACTGCAATCGTGTCCCACACAGGCCCGGTTTCGACCGGCCGCTCTTGCCTGCGATATCCGCCATGTTCCTTCCCTGCCTGCCCCTGTTGCGCCGCGCGCTCGCTCCCGCGCTCCTGGCCCTGGCGCTGACGCCCGCCGCATCCGCCAAAGACACCCAGGAAAAGCAACCGCCGATCCGTATCGGCGAAATCAACAGCTACAAGGCCATTCCCGCCTTCCTGGGGCCGTACAAGAAGGGTTGGCAACTGGCGCTGGAAGAAGTCAACGCCTCGGGCGGCGTCCTCGGCCGCAAACTGGAGGTGTTCTCGCGCGATGACAACGGCAACCCGGGCGACGCAGTGCGGGCCGCTCAGGAACTGCTGGCGCGCGAAAAAGTGGATCTGCTGTTCGGCGGCTTCCTGTCCAACACCGGCCTGGCGCTGACCGACTTCGCCAAACAGCAGCAGGTGTTCTTCCTGGCCGCCGAGCCCCTGACCGACAAGATCACCTGGCAGGAAGGCAACCGCTACACCTGGCGCCTGCGCCCGTCCACCTGGATGCACGTCGCCGCCCTGGCGCCCAAGGCGCTGGCCCTGCGTAAAAAGCGCTGGGCCATCGTCTATCCCAACTACGAATACGGACAGTCCGCCGTGGCCACCTTCAAGGCCATGATGAAGTCGTTCCAGTCCGATGTGGAGTTCGTCGCCGAGCAGGCCGTGCCGCTGGGCAAGGTGGACGCCGGCGCGGTGGTGCAGGCCCTGGCGGACGCCAAGCCGGATGCCATCTTCAACGTACTGTTCGCCGCCGACCTGACGCGCTTCGTGCGCGAAGGCAACACCCGCGGACTGTTCGAGAACCGCGCCGTGGTCTCGCTGCTGTCCGGCGAACCCGAGTACCTGGAGCCGCTGGGCGCCGACGCGCCCACCGGCTGGATCGTCACCGGCTACCCCTGGTACGCCATAGACACCCCGGCCAACAAGACCTTCGTCGACGCCTACCGCAAGCGCTACAACGAAACGCCCAAAGTCGGCTCAGTGGTCGGCTATGCCTCGCTGATGTCGCTCGCCCAGGGCCTGAAGGCCGCAGGCGACGTCGACACCGACAAGCTGATCGACGCCTTTGGCGGACTGAAAGTGGACACGCCCTATGGGCCGATCCAGTACCGCAAGATCGATCACCAATCGACCATGGGCGTCTACGTCGGCGTCACCGCGGTCGAGAATGGCAAGGGCATCATGAAGGACTTCGCCTACATCGACGGCGCGCGCCTGCAGCCGCCCGACGAGCAAGTACACAAGATGCGTCCTCGCTGATGAGCCTGTCCGGGCTGCTGTCGCAGTTGCTCAACGGCCTGGCCGACGCCAGCGCGCTGTTCCTGGTGGCGGCCGGCCTGTCGCTTATTTTCGGCGTCACGCGGGTGGTGAATTTCGCCCACGGCTCTTTCTACATGCTGGGCATCTACCTGGCCTGGAGCTTCACCCGGTATTTCGGCGACGGACCCGGCTATTGGGCCGGGCTGCTGCTGGCGGCGCTGGCGACCGGCCTGGTCGGCGCCGCCGCCGAACTGCTGGTGCTCAAGCGCCTGTACCGCGCGCCGGAACTGTTCCAGTTGCTGGCGACCTTCGCGCTGGTGCTGATCATCGGCGATGCCGTGCTGGCCCTCTGGGGCCCGGAAGACCTGTTCGCCGCGCGCGCACCGGGCCTGTCGGGCGCGGTCGAAATCCTCGGCCGGCGCTTCCCACAATACGATCTGCTGCTGATCGCCGCCGGCCCGCTGGTGCTCGGGCTGCTGTGGCTGCTGCTGATGCGCACGCGCTGGGGCCGCCTGCTGCGCGCCGCCGCCGAGAACCGCGACATGCTGGCGGCGCTCGGCGTCAACCAGGCCTGGCTGTTCACCTCGGCGTTCACCCTGGGCGCATTCCTGGCCGGGCTGGGCGGGGCGCTGGCCGCGCCGCGCGTGCCGGCCACGCTCGGACTCGACCTGGAAGTCATCGCCAGCGCCTTCGTGGTGGTAGTGGTCGGCGGCCTGGGCTCCATCCCCGGCGCCTTCCTGGCGGCACTGCTGATCTGCGGCGTCAAGGCGCTGTTCGTGTTCCTGGGCCAGGTCCATATCGGCCCCTGGGCCTTCAATCTTTCGAAACTGACCCTGCTGGCCGAATTCGCCGTCATGGCGGTGGTGCTGGTGGCGCGCCCCTGGGGCCTGCTGGGGCAGCCGCCTGCGCCCTCGTCGCAAGCGCAGGCGGCCGAACGCCCGCTGGTCCGCGCCGGTCCGGGCCTGCGGCGCGCCTATGGCGCACTGCTGGCGCTGTTGGCATTGGCGCCCCTGGCCGCCACGCATGCGCCGTACCTCGGCATCCTGCTGATCGAGATCCTGATCGCCGCCCTGTTCGCCGCCAGCCTGCATTTCCTCACCGGCCTGGCGGGCATGACCACGTTCGGCCATGCCGCCTGGTTCGGCCTGGGTGCCTATGGCGCGGCCCTGCTGCTGAAACTGGCGGCGCTGCCGATGGAAGCGGCATTGCTGCTGGGGCCATTCGCCGCCATGCTCGGCGCCGTGGTGTTCGGCTGGTTCTGCGTGCGCCTGTCGGGCGTGTACCTGGCAATGCTGACGCTGGCGGTGGCGCAGATCCTGTGGGCGCTGGCCTATCAATGGGATGACGTGACCGGCGGCAGCAACGGCCTGATCGGATTGTGGCCGTCGAGCTGGCTGGCGCGCGGCCCCTGGTTCTACTACCTGACGCTGGCGCTGAGCGCGCTCGGCATTGCCTGGTTGCGGCGCCTGGCATTCTCGCCGCTGGGCTATGCGCTGCGCGGCGTGCGCGACTCGCCCCTGCGGGCCGAGGCGTTGGGAATGGAAACGCGCCGCATCCAATGGGCTGGCTTCGTCGCGGCGTCACTGACGGCCGGCCTGGCCGGATCGCTGTACGCCTTTTCGAAAGGCAGCATCGCCCCCGACGTGCTTGCCGTCAGCCGCTCGGTCGACGGCTTGGTGATGGTGCTGCTCGGCGGCCTTCAGACCCTGGCCGGCCCGCTGGTCGGCGCGGCCGCCTATACCTGGCTGCAAGACACCGCGGCCCGCGGCACCGAGTACTGGCACGCGGTGCTGGGCCTGGCGATCCTGGCGCTGGTGATGCTGTTTCCCGCCGGCCTGGCGGGCGCGGCCGCGCGGCTGCGGAGCAGACGCGCATGACGGCGGCCGCTCCCTTACTGCGGGTCCAGGGACTGCGCAAATCCTTCGGCGGCATCGACGCGCTGGCGGAGGTCTCGTTCCAATTGGAAGCCGGCCGCATGCTGGCGCTGATCGGCCCGAATGGCGCCGGCAAGTCCACCTGCTTCAACGTGTTGGGCGGACAATTGCGGCCCGACGCCGGCTCGGTCCGGCTGGACGGACAGGAACTGGTCGGCCGCCCGCCCAGCGCGATCTGCCGCCTGGGCGTGGGACGCACGTTCCAGACCGCCGCTACATTCCGCTCGATGACCGTGCTGGAGAACGTGCAGACCGCCTTGCTGTCGCGCGACCGCCTGCTGTTCCGGCCGTGGCGCCGCGCCGCCTCGCACCGCGCCGAAGAGGCGCTGGCATTGCTGGAGCAGGTGCGCATGGCCGGCCAGGCCGGTGCTCATTGCGGCGCGCTGGCCTATGGCGAGGTCAAGCGGGTGGAACTGGCGATGGCGCTGGCGCATCGGCCGCGATTGCTGCTGATGGACGAACCCACCGCCGGCATGGCCACCAACGAGCGCCACGCGCTCATGCGCCTGACCCGCGAATTGGCCGATACCCAGCACATGGCGGTACTGTTCACCGAGCACAGCCTGGATGTCGTCTTCAAGCACGCCGACCGCATCGCCGTGCTGGTGCGCGGCAGCCTGCTGGCCGAAGGTCCGCCCGACCGCATTGCGGCCGATCCCCGCGTCAGGGCGGCCTACCTGGGCAGCGACGCGCCGCCGGCCTGAGCGACGCTCAGCCGCCGGCCCGCGGGCCGTCCGGCTGGCACTCGCGGAATATCCTGGCACTGCAGCCCGCGCAGATGGCACGGTCCAGGCGGGCATAGATGGTGCTCAGCGCGGTGGCCTTGTCCGGAAACACGTGGTCCGCGCCCAACCGGTCCAGGAAGCCGGTGCGACGCCACATCGCCAGCACCTCGGGGCGCGGCCGGTGAAAATACAGGTCGCCGCCCATCGCGCGGCGCGCGGCCAGTTCATCCTCCCAGACCTGGGCGCCGGCCAGATCGATGAAATTCATGCTCTTGGCCATCACCAGCAGATGGCGCGGCGCGTGCGGCGCGGCGCGCAATTCCTGCAAGCGTTGCGCCACATGCGCGGCGGCGCCGAAATAGACCGACCCCTCCATGCGCAGCAGCTTGAGCTGAGGACATTCCGGCAAGGCGTCGGGCTGCTGCTCCAGCACCACGAAGCGGCGTTCCCGCCCGCGCGAATCGAAGCCCATGGTGCGCATCGCCGGCCGCGAGGTGCGGTGCAGGTAGGCCATCAATGACAGCACCGTGCCCAGCAGGATCGCCACTTCCATGCGGATGGTCACGGTGGCGGCCAGCGTGGCCGCGGCGATGACGCTTTCGCCCCGCTGTCCGCGGATCAATTGGCGCCAGCGCGGCACATCCAGCAGGGTCCACGCCACCAGCAACAGCAAGCCGGCGATCGCGGCGTGCGGAATCCGCGCCAGCAAGGGCCCGCTCAGCGCCACCAGCAGCATCAGCAGCAATGCCGAAAACACCGCCGCCAGCGGCGTCTTCGCACCCGCCTCGTAATTGGGCATGGAACGGTTCAGCGAGCCGCACGACAGATAACAGGAAAAGAATCCACCCACCACGTTCGACAGCCCCTGCCCGACGAATTCCCGGTTGGCGTCGATACGCTGGCCCGAGCGCGTGGCGACGGCTTTCGCGATCGAAATGGACTGCGCCAGCGCCACGATGGTCAACGCGAAAGCGAGACTGAGCAGATCCGGCAAGGCACGCCAATCGACCCGGGGGATATGGAATGGCGGCCATGGCTGCGCCAGGTCGCCCAGCACCGGCACGGCCGCGGCGCCGAACCGCGACGCCATGGCATTGAACGCGGCCGCGGCCAGCGTCCCCGCGGCCAGGCCTGCCAGCATGTAAGGCTTGCGCTTGTCCAGCCGCTTGAGCAGCAGCGCCACCGCGATCGTCACCGCCGTCACCAGCAGCGCGCCCGCTTGCGCCTGCCCCAGGCTGGCGGCCAGGTTCAACAGCAGGGCGCCGGCGCCGTGCGCGGCCGGCGCCGGCAATCCGAGCGCGTCCTTCAAGGCGTGGACAGCGATCAGCAAAGCCGCGCCGCTGGTGAAACCGAACAGCGCCGACGGCGAGATGAAATGCGCCAGCGACCCCAGGCGCAACGCCCCAACCAGCCACTGCATCAATCCGACCAACACCGTCACCGCCAGGGCCAGCTCGATGTAGCCCGGACTGCCCGCCACCGCCAGCGGCGTCAACACCGCGAACAACGCCAGCGAGTTGGCATTGGTGGGGCCGGACATGACGTGGCGGCTGGAGCCGAACAGCGCCGCCACGATACAGGGCACGATGGCGGAGTACAGGCCATACTGCGCCGGCAGACCGGCCAGCGTGGCAAAGGCCACGCCCTGCGGCAGCACCAGCAAGGCGCCGAGCAGCCCTGCAGCCAGGTCGGCGCGCAGGGTTGCGGGGCCGACTTCCGGCACCCAATCGCCAAACACCCGCACCAGCCACGCCCTGCGTCCCGCCGCCATCATTCCCCGTCCTCGTGTGTTCTTGTCGATGCCGGGCGCGATCAGCGCAGGAACCTGCGCTCCAGTTCGCGCATGCCGGCGTCGCCCTGCAGGCCGATGATATCGCGCACAGTGGGCAGGCCGGCATCCACGCCATGGATGCCGCCGTCGGCGCGGATGCGGGCAAAGACCTCGCGCATCGCCCCCACGGCGGCGCGAATCGCGTGATTGCCGTAGATCACCAGCCCCACCTTGCCCAGCGCCTGGATGTCGGCCTCGCGCAACTGGGGATAGGCGGTCGGCACCAGCACCAGCGGCGCGCGCCCGGACCAGGCCGCGATGAAGGCCAGGATCTCGTCCGGCGAAGTCTGCCTGGAATGGATCAGGATGGCGTCGGCGCCGGCTGCCTCGTAGGCCGCCGCCCGCGCCAGCGCCTCGGCCTGGCCGAGCCCGGCGATCAGGGCCTCGGTGCGGGCGATGACGCAGAAATCCGGATCGCGGCGCGCGGCACAGGCGGCCTCGATCTTGCCCTGGAATTCGGCGACGCGCACCAGCTCCTGGCGGCCGTCGACGCGCAGGCTGGTGTCCTTGGGAAAGGTCTTGTCCTCCATCACCACGGCCGACACACCCGCCGCCTCGTACTGCGGCACGGTGTAGGCAACATTGATGGCATTGCCGAAACCCGTGTCGATGTCGGCGATGACCGGCACGTCAACGGTGGCCGCGATGGCCCGCATCATCTCCAGGTGCTGGCCGGCCGACAGGATGTTGGCATCCGGCACCGCGTAACTGGCCGACAGTTCGAAACCGCTGCCCCAGATCGCATCGAAGCCCGCCTCGGCCGCCAACTTGGCCGACAGCGGATTGTGCGCGGACATGGCATGCATCAGGGCGGAAGCCTGCAATTTCTGGCGAAAGCGTGCGTGGCGGGGCATGGCGTGACGGCCTGGAGATCCGGCGCGAAGAGCCCCGGCTGGGGTCATTTAACACCAAATGCGGCTGCCGCTCCCACCCCGGATTCGCCGCCGTTCAACCCGCCCCGCCGCCGCGCCGCGCTTTCATCGCCCGGCTGACCGTCGCCAACGCGTCATCCGAAACAAGACGCGCAGCCAGCGGCAGCAACTCGTCCTCTTCGCGCCGGATGTGCGCGGCATAGGCCGTGGCGAACGCCTCCACCTGCGCCATCGGCAGCTCGACGGCATGGCCTTCGGCAATCGCCTGCAGAATTCGGCGCAACGGCGCCCACAGCGCCGCCAGACGCAAATGATCCGCGATCAGCCCGTCCACCAGCGCACGCAGGCAAACCGCGTCCGACCCGGCCATGGATTCGATCAAGGCCGGGAACAGATCCTCCTCCTCGTCCTCGTGGTGATGCCGCGCGGCGGTCTCGAAATAGCGCGCGACCGCCGCCGCGGCGGTCTGGGCCGCGGCATCGCTGCCATGCGCCGGCAGATGCGCGGCCAGCCGGCGCAGGGTTTCGCACTGGCGTGCAATACGGCCATGGCAGGCCGACAACAGGCCCAGCGGATCATCGGGCGTCGGCGCCGCCGCCGGTCCGCCGGGAAAGCTCACTGCCATGGCAACCCTCCGTCAGCCCGAGTGGCCGCGCCACCACAGGCGTATTGAATCCCAGGTGCGCCCGGCCAGGCCGGCCTCGGCCACCGGCTCCAGCGCCACCACCGGGAACTGCATGGCGGGCTTACCGTCGACCATCACACGCAGCGAACCGACCGTGGCCTGGGCCGCGATCGGCGCCACCAGCGGGTCTTGCGGCGCCCACACCGACTCGACCTTGGCTCCAGCGGGCACGGTGACATAGGCATCCCGCGCGAAACCGGCCTTGAGCGTGTCGGCCTGGCCTTTCCAGACCTCGGACGTGGCCACCGCCTGGCCCTTTGCATAAAGCTTGATGGTATTGAACCCCTGGAACCCCCACTCCAGCAACTCACGGCTTTCCTGCGTGCGCAGCTTGTCCGACGCGGTGCCCACCACCACGGTGATCAGGCGACGCTGCTCCTTGCCGTTGGGTCGGTGCGCGGTGGCCACGATGCAATAGCCGGCCGCGTCGGTATGGCCGGTCTTCAGGCCATCGACGCTGGGATCGAGCCACAACAGCCGATTGCGGTTGGGCTGGGTGATGTTGTTGTAGGTGTAGGTCTTGGCCGAATCGTAGGCCTTGTACAACTCGGGATAGTCACGAATGAAGCGCGTGGCCAGGATCGACAGGTCGCTGACGGTGGAATAGGTGCCCGGATCCGGCAGGCCATGGGGGCTGGCGAAATGCGTGCCGTGCAGACCCAGTTGCACGGCGGTGGCATTCATACGCGCCACGAAGGCCTCGACACTGCCCGACACCGCTTCGGCCAACGCGATCGCCGCATCGTTGCCGGACTGGATCATGAGGCCGCGCAGCAACTGGTCCACCGAAACCTGCGACCCGGGCTCCAGGAACATCTTGGAACTGCCGGCCGGCACTTTCCAGGCACGCGTCGAAATCGTCACCTTCTGCTGCGGCGACAGCGTCTTGTCGTGGATGGCGCCGAACACCACGTACGCCGTCATGATCTTGGTGAGGGAGGCCGGCTCGATCCGCGCACTGGCCGCGTGCGATGCGATCACCTGGCCGCTGGTTTCGTCGAGCAGCAGCCAGGCCTTGGCCGACAGTGCAGGTTGAGGCATCGACTGCGCCATGGCGCCTGAGACACACGCGGTCGCAACGAGCAGGCTCGCCGCCAACTTCTTCATCAACATATGAGGGATTCGCTTCCATGCAGGGTAAGAATGGCGCGCCGGCGATGCGGGCGGGCAGCCGCAACGCCGCGCGCACCGCACGCCGATGCGCGGCGCGAAGCATTGGAACACGTTGGCCACGGATGGTTCAAAACCCGCTGCGCAGGCACTTTGCGCACCGCGTGCGGCGCTGAAAAAATCGCAGCGATTGTCACTGCATTTTGCAGAACACCTTGTAGAAGGGGTTTTTCCGCCTGGAAAACAACAAAGATTGCGCGAAAGGCCCTGCGAAAGCCGCTACAACCGCCACTCTTCCGCTATTATCGGGCGCGTAGCGTTAAACGCCGATACCCGGCGCGCGCGCTGCCCCATGTCCTCAACATACGGATTTTGACCATGGCCACGAAAGCTAAAGCTCCTGCCAAGAAAGTCACCAAGCCCGCCGCCAAGGCGCCCGCAAAGAAGGCTACCGCCGCCAAGCCCGCCGTGAAGCCGGCAGCCAAGAAGGTCGTCGCCGCCAAGAAGGTCGTTGCCGCCAAGAAGGTTGCCGCCGCCCCCAAGGCCATCAAGGCCGCGCTGAACAAGACCCAGCTGATCGCCTACATCGTCGAGCAGTCCGGCGTCGAAGCCAAGGCGGTCAAGGCCGTCCTGGCCAGCCTGGAAACCTCGGTGCTGAGCTCCGTGGACAAGAAGGGCGCCGGCGAATTCACGCTGCCCGGCCTGTTCAAGGTTGCCGTGCAGAAGGTTCCCGCCAAGGCCAAGCGCTTCGGCAAGGATCCGTTCACCGGTGAAGAGCGCTGGTTCCCCGCCAAGCCGGCTTCGGTCAAGGTGAAGGTTCGCCCGCTCAAGAAGCTGAAGGACGCCGCGCAGTAATTCCGCACGGATCTTCCGGTCAAACCGGAAAGGGCCTGCCCCGCTAGGGGCGGGCCCTTTCTTTTTTTCCGCCACGTTCTCGCGCCGCCTCGTGCGACGCCGTTGCGCAATACCCCGTCGCGCAACCGCCGGCCCAGGTGGTCACCTGCCTTGCCCGATCGATGGCCAGCCTGCTAGAATTTATCTTCACGTAAAGATACTTTATATAAAAACACCATGAACGATCTGGTCGATACCGTGCTGGCGCAATGGGAACAGGAATGCCCCAACCTGGACATTTCGCCGATGAGCGTCCTCAGCCGCATGTTCCGCTTCCATGCTTTCGCCGCGCGCGACGTGGGCCGCGCGTTCAAGCGCCACAACCTGCACCAGGGCGAATTCGACGTGCTCGCGACCCTGTACCGCAGCGGCGCGCCGCACGCCATGAATCCACAGAAGCTGGTCGCCGCGCTGTTGCTGACCTCGGGCGCCATGACCAACCGGCTGGATCGCCTGGAGCAGGCCGGCCTGCTGACGCGCACGCCCAACCCCGATGACCGCCGCGGCGTCATCGTCGCGCTGACCGCCGAGGGACTGCGCGTCATCAAGCTGGTCCTGAAGGACTACCTGCGCGAACTCGAAACGCTGCTCGCCCCCTTGAATGCCACCGAACGCCGCCAGATGGCCGGCCTGTTGAAGAAACTGCTGATCCCGCACGACCAGGACACGCCCGGCGGCATCGCCGCCTGAGCCTTTCCCTCCCCGCCACATTCCGCCTGCCTCACATGAACGCCACGCCCGCCCAACCCGCCCCACTCACCGCGCCCGTCATCCTGCTGATGTCCGTCGCCACCGGCCTGGCGGTGGCCAGCAACTATTACGCGCAACCGCTGCTGCACACCATCAGCCAGCAATTCTCGCTGTCCAATGCCACCGCCGGCAGCATCGTCATGATCGCGCAGCTCAGCTACGCGCTCGGCCTGATCCTGCTGGTGCCTCTGGGCGACCTGTTCGAGCGCCGCGGCCTGATCGTGCTGATGACCCTGCTGTCATCCGGTGGCCTGCTGCTGTCGGCCTTCGCCCCCAACATCCAGATGCTGATGCTGGGCACCGCCGTGACCGGCCTGCTGTCGGTGGTGGCACAGGTGCTGGTGCCGTTCGCGGCCACCCTGGCCGCTCCGCATGAGCGCGGCAAGGCCGTCGGCACGGTCATGAGCGGCCTGCTGCTGGGCATCCTGCTGGCCCGCACAGCGGCCGGCGTGCTGGCGGACCTGGGCAGTTGGCGTACCGTGTACTGGGTCGCCGCGATCCTGATGCTGGCCATGTCCTGCGCCCTGTGGAAGGTATTGCCGCGCCACAAGAGCCAGGCCGCCATGAGCTATCCGCGCCTGCTCGGCTCGATCTTCCGCCTGTTCGCCGAAGAACCGCTGCTGCGCGGCCGTTCGCTGCTGGGCGGCCTGCTGTTCGCCGCCTTCAGCATGCTGTGGACGCCGCTGACCTTCCTGCTGTCGGGACCGGACTACGGCTTCAACAACACCACGATCGGCCTGTTCGGGCTGGCCGGCGCGGCTGGCGCCTATGCCGCCAACCGCTTCGGCCGCCTGGCCGACCGCGGCCTGGGCAACCAGGCCACCCGCATCGGCCTGCTGTTGCTGCTGGCCTCCTGGGGGCTGATGGCCTTTGGCCAGGCATCGGTGATCGCACTGCTGGCCGGCATCCTGATCCAGGACCTGGCGATCCAGGGCGTCCACGTCACCAATACCAGCTCGCTGTACCGCACCCGGCCCGAGGCGCGCAGCCGCCTGACGGCCGGTTACATGACCAGCTACTTCATCGGCGGGGCGACCGGATCGCTGGTATCGTCCTGGCTGTACTCCCATTACGGCTGGCCCGGCGTGGTCACCGCGGGCGCGGTTCTGGCGGCCATAACCCTGGCCTACGGCATGCTCGGGGCCAGCGCCCGCATCCCGGAAACCGCCCCGCCCCCTATCCGCGCCTAGCACCTCCTATAATCAGGGGTTTTGACCGCCCCCGCGCCTGGCGCGCGGGGGCGGTTCACCCATTTTTCGCCATCGCGCACGAGCCCATGCAGGAACGTTACCTCCCCACTACCGTCGAAGCGGCCGCCCACCAAGACTGGCAGGCACGCGACGCCTATCTGGTCCATGAACACGCGAAGAACCCGGACGGCTCCGAGAAGCCGAAGTTCTACGCCTGCTCGATGCTGCCCTATCCCAGCGGCAAGCTGCACATGGGCCACGTGCGCAACTACACCATCAACGACATGATGGCGCGCCAGCTGCGCATGCGGGGCTACAACGTGCTGATGCCGATGGGCTGGGACGCCTTCGGCATGCCGGCCGAGAACGCCGCCATCAAGTCCAAGGTGCCGCCGGCCAAATGGACCTACGACAACATCGCCTACATGAAAAAGCAGATGAAGGCGATGGGCCTGGCGATCGACTGGTCGCGCGAAATGTGCGCCTGCGATCCCGAGTACTACAAGTGGAACCAGTGGCTGTTCCTGAAGATGCTCGAAAAGGGCGTCGCCTACCGCAAGACCCAGGTCGTTAACTGGGACCCGGTCGACCAGACCGTGCTGGCCAACGAACAGGTCATCGACGGCCGCGGCTGGCGCTCGGGCGCCCCGGTCGAAAAGCGCGAGATCCCCGGCTACTACCTGCGCATCACCGACTACGCCGACGAACTGCTGGGCGCGGTGCAGAACGACCTGCCCGGCTGGCCAGAGCGCGTGCGCCTGATGCAGGAAAACTGGATCGGCAAGTCCGAGGGCCTGCGCTTCGCCTTCCCGCACCAGATCGCCGGCCAGGATGGCCAACTGATCCAGGACGGCAAGCTGTACGTCTTCACCACCCGCGCCGACACCATCATGGGCGTGACCTTCTGCGCCGTGGCGCCGGAACACCCTCTGGCCACCCACGCCGCGCAGTCGAATCCGGCGCTGGCCGCCTTCATCGAACAGTGCAAGCTGGGCGGCACCACCGAGGCCGAAATGGCCACGCGCGAAAAGGAAGGCCTGCCCACCGGCCTGTTCGTGACCCACCCGATCACCGGCGACGAGGTCGAAGTCTGGGTCGGCAACTACGTGCTCATGACCTACGGCGACGGCGCCGTGATGGGCGTGCCCGCCCACGACGAACGCGACTTCGCCTTCGCCAAGAAGTATGACCTGCCGATCCGCCAGGTCGTGGACGTGGCCGGCAAGGCCTACTCCACCGACGCCTGGCAGGAATGGTACGGCGACAAGCAGAGCGGCCGCACCATCAACTCGGGCAAGTACGACGGCCTGTCGCACAAGGAAGCCGTGGACGCCATCGCCGCCGACCTCGGGGCGCGAGGCCTGGGCGAAAAGCAGACCACCTGGCGCCTGCGCGACTGGGGCATCTCGCGCCAGCGCTACTGGGGCACCCCGATCCCCATCATCCACTGCGCGGATTGCGGCCCGGTGCCGGTCCCCGAGAAGGACCTGCCGGTGGTGCTGCCGGACGACCTGATCCCGGACGGCAGCGGCAACCCGCTGGCCAAGAACGAAGCCTTCCTGTCGTGCGCCTGCCCCAACTGCGGCAAGCCGGCGCGCCGCGAGACGGACACGATGGACACCTTCGTGGATTCGTCCTGGTACTTCATGCGCTACACCTCGCCGGGCAACAACAACGCCATGGTCGACGCGCGCAATGACTACTGGATGCCGATGGACCAGTACATCGGCGGCATCGAGCACGCGGTCCTGCACCTGCTGTACGCGCGCTTCTGGACCAAGGTCATGCGCGACATGGGCCTGCTCAACTTCGACGAGCCATTCACCAAGCTGCTGTGCCAGGGCATGGTGCTGAACCACATCTACTCGCGCAAGAACGCCCAGGGCGGCATCGAGTATTTCTGGCCCGAGGAAGTCGAGAACGTCTACGACGCGCGCGGCGCCATCACCGGCGCCAAGCTCAAGTCCGACGGGTCGGAAGTGACCTACGGCGGCGTGGGGACGATGTCCAAGTCCAAGAACAACGGCGTCGACCCGCAATCGCTGATCGACACGCTGGGCGCCGACACCGCGCGCCTGTTCGTGATGTTCGCCAGCCCGCCCGAGCAGACCCTCGAATGGTCCGATTCCGGCGTCGAAGGCTCGAACCGCTTCCTGCGCCGCCTGTGGTCGATCAGCTACGCGCAGCGCGACACCGTCGCCCGCGGCCTGGCCGCCGGCGCCGACTGGACCGACGCCCCCGCCGCCGTCAAGGATCTGCGCCGCGAGGTCTACAACCTGCTCAAGCAGGCCGACTACGACTACCAGCGCATCCAGTACAACACCGTCGTGTCGGCGTGCATGAAGATGCTCAACGCCATCGACGACGCCAAGCTGCCGGAAGGCAAGCACGCCGACGCCGCCTACGCCGAAACGCTGGGCGTGCTGCTGCGCGTGCTGTATCCGGTGGTGCCGCACATCACCTGGCACCTGTGGCGCGACCTCGGCTACGCAAACGAGCTGGGCGACCTGCTCGACGCGCCCTGGCCGCACGTCGACGAGGCCGCGCTGGTGGCGGACGAAATCGAACTGATGCTGCAGGTCAACGGCAAGCTGCGCGGCTCGATCCGCGTGGCCGCCAAGGCCGCCAAGGAAGACATCGAGAAACTTGCCGCCGCCCAGGATGAAGTCGCCCGCTACCTGGAAGGCCGCCCGCCCAAGCGGGTCATCGTGGTTCCGGGCAAACTGGTCAACGTCGTAGGCTGATGAGGTCAAGCATGTACTTCGCCGGGCAACACACGCAATCCCCCCGCCAATCCTGGCTGCTGCGCGGCGCCTGCCTGGCGCTGTTCATGCTGATCTCGGCCTGCGGCTTCACGCTGCGCGGGGTCACGCCGCTACCGTTCGATACCCTGTATATCGGCATCCCGGACAATACCCAGTTCGGCGCCGACGTGCGCCGCGCCCTGCGCGCCGCATCGCCGAACACCAAACTGGTGCCCGTGCCCAAGGATGCGCAGGCCATCCTGCAGCAGGTCTCCAACGAACGCACGCTGCGCGAAGTCTCGCTGAACGCGCAGGGCCGGGTGGAGGAATACGAGCTCGGCATCAACTACACCTTCCGTCTGATCGATGCCCAGGGCCGCGCCCTGATCCCGGACACCACCCTGTCGATCTACCGCGAAATGCCGTATGACGACCAGATCGTCCAGGCCAAGCAAGGCCAGATCGAAACCCTCTACAACGCCATGCAGCGCGATCTGGTCTCGCGCCTGCTGCGCCGCATGACCGCGCCCGAAGTGCGCAAGGCGTTCGAGAACCGCGAACAGCGCGGCGAAGACGGCGAGACTCCGCTGTACGATCCGACCGCGCCGATGCCGCGCAGCACCCCGGCCCCGTGGCAGACGCCGTCCACCACCGACCCGGCCTATACGCGCTGACCGATGGCACACCCCCTGGATGCGGATCGCCTGGCCGACCACCTGCAACGGGCAGGCAACCGCCTCGCCCCGTTGTATACGGTGTCGGGCGACGAACCTCTCCTGGTGACCGAAGCGGTCGACGCGCTGCGCGCCGCCGGCCGCAACGCCGGCTACACCGAGCGCCTGTCGATGGTGATGGACGCGCGCAGCGACTGGAGCGCGGTGATCGCCGCGACCCAGAGCGTGTCGCTGTTCGGCGACCGCCGCATCCTCGAACTCAAGATCCCCACCGGCAAGCCCGGCAAGTCCGGCGCGGACACGCTGGCGCGGCTGGCCGAACAGGCGGAAAAACAGGCAGACAATCCCGACACCCTGATCCTGGTGGCCCTGCCGCGGCTCGACAAGGCCACCCGCGAAAGCCGCTGGATGCAGGCCTTGAACCGCGGCGGCATGACGGTCGACATCGCCAGTGTCGAACGCGGCCGCCTGCCCGCCTGGGTCGGCCAGCGCCTGGCACGCCAGAACCAGCGCACCGACAACGCCACCCTGCAATGGATGGCCGACAAGGTAGAGGGCAACCTGCTGGCCGCGCACCAGGAAATCCAGAAGCTCGGCCTGCTCTATCCCGAAGGTCAACTGGCCGCCGAAGACATCGAACGCGCCGTGCTCAATGTGGCCCGCTACGACGTCTTCGGACTGCGCGACGCCATGCTGGCCGGCGATATCGCCCGCACCATCCGCATGATCGACGGTCTGCGCGCCGAAGGCGAAGCCCTGCCGCTGGTCCTGTGGGCGGTGGGTGAGGAAATCCGCCTGCTGGCGCGCGTGGCCGAAGCCCGCAGCCTGGGTCAGGACGTCAACGGCCTGATGCGCCGCCTGCGCATTTTCGGCGCCCACGAACGCCTGGCGCTGCAAGCGCTGGGCCGGGTGCGTCCCGATGTCTGGCCTGCCGCGGTGCAACATGCGCACGAGGTCGATCGCCTCATCAAGGGCCTGTCGGTGCAGGGAAGGCTGTCCGACCCCTGGGAAGAAATGACCCGCCTGGCCCTGCGCGTGGCCGCAGCAGGCACCCGACCGTGAAGGCGGCCCCGGCCGCCACCTCGTTCCCCGGCCTCGGGCCGGATAAACTACTCCAATCCGCAAGCGGCTCTCGCGCCGCCCATTTTTCACTATGAACGACGCCGTCATGTCCTCGTCCTCCATCGAACAAGCCATGCTGACCCTGGGCGAGAATGCGCGCCGGGCCTCGCGCTCCATGATGCGCGCCCACAGCGCCGCCAAGAGCCAGGCACTGCTGGCCATGGCCGAGGCGCTGGCCGCCAACCAGGCCGAGTTGCTGGCCGCCAACGCCAAGGACGTCGCCGCGGCGCGCGCCAACGGCCTGGAGCCGGCCCTGCTCGACCGCCTGACGCTGTCGGAAAAGACCCTGGCCCACATGGCCGAGGGCCTGCGCCAGATCGCCGCGCTGCCCGACCCGGTCGGCAGCGTCAGCGCGACCAGCGTGCGCCCCAACGGCATGCGAGTGGCGCAGATGCGCGTGCCGCTGGGCGTCATCGGCATCATTTACGAGTCCCGCCCCAACGTCACCATCGACGCGGCCGCCCTGTGCCTTAAGTCCGGCAATGCCGCCATCCTGCGCGGGGGCAGCGAGGCCCTGCATTCCAATGTGGCGTTGGGCCGCATCGTCCAGCAGGGCCTGGCCGCCGCCGGCCTGCCGCAGGACGCGGTGCAGGTGGTCGCCACGGCCGACCGCGCCGCAGTCGGCAAGCTCATCACCATGACCGAACACATCGACGTCATCGTGCCGCGCGGCGGCAAGGGCCTGATCGCGCGCCTCTCGCAAGAGGCGCGCGTGCCGCTCATCAAGCACCTGGACGGCAATTGCCATGTCTACATCGACGCCGCCGCCGATCCGGACAAGGCCCATGCCATCGCCTTCAACGCCAAGACCTACCGCTACGGCATCTGCGGCGCCATGGAAACCCTGCTGGTGGACGCCGTGGCCGCCGTCTCGATCCTGCCGAGCCTGGCGGCTGCGCTGACCGAGCATGGTGTCGAACTGCGCGGCTGTCCGCGCACACTGGCGCTGCTGCCGCACGCCACGCCCGCCACCGACGACGACTGGGGCACCGAGTACCTGGGCCCTATCCTGGCGGTCCGCATCGTCGATTCGCTCGATGACGCCATTGAGCATATTGCGCGCTGGGGCTCCGGCCACACCGACGCCATCGTCACCGAAGACCTGTCGGCGGCCCAACGGTTCCAGCGCGAGGTCGATTCCAGCTCGGTCTACGTCAACCTGCCGACCTGCTTCGCCGACGGCTACGAATATGGCCTGGGCGCCGAGATCGGCATCTCCACCAACCGGCTGCACGCCCGCGGCCCGGTCGGCCTGGAGGGCCTGACCACGCTCAAGTGGGTGCTGACCGGCGAAGGCCAGACCCGCGGCTGAGCCGACTCCATCACCTTTTGTTCGCGGCAACGCCGCGCCTTATCGGAATTTCCATGCACTCACCCGCCATGGCCATGGCCTTCAGCCTTTTCGTGCTGTGTTTCATCACCTGTTCGCTGTGCGGGCTGATCCTGTTCTTCGTCAAAAGCAAGCAGATCAACGCCACGCTCAAGCATCCCTACCTGCAGCATCGGCCGTTCGAGCGCTATCCCATGGCGATCAAGGCGGCCATCATGCTGGACTATTTCTTCCGCCTGATGTTTCCGGGCACCCGGTTCTGGCTCATCGGCAATGCCAATGAGCTGCTGGCCCACGTCGACCCCAAGAAAACGCCGCTGTCCCTGAAATGGCCGATAGTCGGATTCTGGGGCGCATGCTGGCTGGGCCTGATCGCCATGATCGTCTTGTGGACCCTGTTGTTCCTGGGGACGTAACGCGCATGCAGCTCCAGATCGAGGACTACCCCGGCAGCACCGAAGCAGCCCGCATCCTGATCACCGCGCGCGAGACCGGTATCGCCGGCCCGCGCCTGCCCGCGAACTGCCGCCCGCAGAGCGCGGGCCAGGCCCTGGCGGTGCAACAGCGCACTGCGCAACTGCTGCGCGAAACACGCCAGGACGCGATCGCGGCCTGGAAAAGTGCATTGCCATCGCCCGAAAAAGCCGTGGTCGCGCCCATCTATGCGTCCACCGTGGCGCGCGGCGGCGTCGTTCCGGCCCGCACGCCCATCGTGCGCATCGAGCCCGAAATCGCATTCGAACTGGGGCGCGACCTGCCCGCCCGCGACGCGCCCTACGGCCCAGCCGAGATCGACGCCGCCATCGGCTCGGCCCGGCTTGCATTGGAAATCCTGGGCTGCCGCTACACCGCACCGGAACATACCAGCCTGTCCGAATTGCTGGCCGATCATATGTTCAATGCCGGTCTCGTGCTGGGGCCACAAATCGCCTCGCCCGACGCCGCCCCCGCCGCCATGACCCTCACCCTGTCGATCGACGGCGCCGAGGTCGAGCAGCACGCGGGCATCCATCCGAATGGCCATGCCAAGGCCGGCCTGTACTGGCTCGCCAATTTCCTGCGCGAACAGGGCCTGGGCCTGAGCGCCGGCCAACACATCATCACCGGCTCTTACGCCGGCTTCCTGGATGTTCCCGCCAACCGCGACATCGAACTCGCCTATGGAGATCTCGGCATCTTGAAACTGCGCTTCTCCACCGGCTAAGCTTGGGCCATTCCACCAAGGCCCCGCCCATGCTGACACTGCGACCCTTCTCGTCCTCGGACTACGCCCTGCTTGCCAGTTGGTTCAACAGCCTGGACGAGGTCGTGCAATGGGGCGGCTCACATGTGTCGTATCCCCTGACGCCGGCGGACATGGACGCCATGTTGCGCGAAGGCCAGCAACAACCACCGGCGCGGCGCTGCTGGATGGCTTGCCATGAGGGCCAGACCACCCGGCTACCCGTCGGCCATGCGCAACTGGCCTACGACTGGCGTGACGGCAACGCCCGGCTGGGCCGCGTCGTCATCGCCCCCGACGCCCGTGGCCAGGGCCTGGCTCGACCCATGGTGGCGCTGATGATCGACGAGGCTTTCAGCACGCCGGAAATCGAACGCCTGGAGCTGAATGTCTACATGTTCAACACCGCCGCGATCCGCACCTATGAAGCCCTGGGCTTCACGCTGGAAGGCGTGCGGCGATCGGCCACGCGTGCCGGCGAGGCCCGCTGGGATACCGGCATGATGGGGTTGTTGCGATCCGAATGGCGCGCCGCGCCCCGCTGACACCGCCAACCGGCGCGTGCGGGATTCCGCCATGGCTCGGCACGCGCGAACGCTGCGCGCTGCGGCTCGCCGCCCTCGATATGCCGCGCGTCAGCGCGCCACCGGCTCGGCCAGCATGATTGCGGGCCCACCGGCTTCGATTGCCTCGCCCGCCGCCAGGCAGAGGTCTTCACGATAGCGGCCCGCCACCACCTGCACCCCGACAGGCCGATCGCCGGCATTCCCCATGGCCACCGACAGGCCTGGCAGGCCCATGAAAGGCAGGCCGATCTGCGTCATCTGCGCGCGCCAGACGCGCTCGTAGGCCTCGTCGCCTTGCAGATCCAGGTTGTCGGTGAAAGGCAGCTCGGCGGACACCGGCAGCAGCAGCACCGGATATTCGGCGAGGAACACTTCCCACTCGCGCGTGAGGGTCGCCCGACGCGTGAGCACCCCCGAGAATTTCGCCATGTCCATGCCGGCCACGCGCGCGCGCTGCCCTTCCAGTGCCACCAGCGCGCCGCGGTCGCCTTCCTTGCGGGCCGCCTCGACCATGCCATCGTAGCCGTCGGCCATCCACATGCGAATCTGCAGGTCGGCGGCTTCACGCAGCGGCGGCACGCTGTCGACCGTGTCGACCGACCAGCCGGCTTCGCTCAGGCGCCGGGCCGCGTCCTGCAGGGCCTTGACCACCGCTGGCTCGGTGTCCATGCCATCGGGATTCAGGCACAGAGCCACCCTGCGCGGCACGACCGGGCCGGTCAGTGGCGCCGGCACCCACCAGGGGTCGCGCGGATCGGGCGCGGCCATGGCGGTCAGGCCCAGCCGCAGATCGGCGATGCTGCGGCCCAATGGTCCCGACACGGCAGTGATCTGGCCGCCGATGGTGCGTTCGGGCAGGGCTGCGTTATAGGCGGGCACGCGCCCCAGTGATGGCCGCAGGCCATGAACGCCGCAGGCATAGGCGGGATAGCGGATGGAACCAGCGATGTCGGTGCCGTGTGCCAGGTGTCCGATGCCTGCCGCCACCGCCGACGCCGCGCCGCCGGACGATCCCCCTGGCGTCAGGGCGGGATTGCGCGGATTCAATGTGTCGCCATGCAGCAGGTTGCCAGTGAACCAGCGCAGCGAGAACGCCGGCGTGTTGGTGCGCCCGACGATCACGGCGCCGGCGCGGCGCAGATTGTCGACCACGGGATTGTTGACACGCGCAAGCAGGTCTTTCTGCAGCGTCACGCCGTTGGTGGTGGCGTAGCCGGCCTGGTCCACATTGACCTTGACGGTCACCGGCACGCCCGCCAGCAAACCGGGATCGTCGCCGCGCGCCAGCGCCTGGTCGACCTCGGCGGCCTGGGCCAAGGCGTCGTCGGGACGGTGATCGACCACGGCGTTGATCAGCGGGTTCACGGCCTGCAGACGCGCCAACGCGCTTTGCGTGGCCTCGACTGCGGAAACATCGCGCCGGCGGATGCGGGCGGCAAGCTCTACTGCGGACAAACGCCAAAGATCGGACACGCGGCACTCCTGTTGCAAGCGGGGAAGCGGCGCCACCATGGCGCCGGATGAGCAACCTTAGCGCCCCTCGCCACGCGCCACAAGCCGCGGTTTACCGCAGCCCACGCGCGCGTCAGCCCGCCTCGAACACCTCGATGATGGCATCGGCCATGGCCCGCACACGCGCCGTTCGGTTCAGGTCGCCATGCATCACCAGCCACAGGTCATAGGGTTCGCTCCGGCTCGGCCAGATCCGCACCAGCTCCGGATACTGCGCTGCCATGTGAACCGGCAACTCGCCAATGCCCAGCCCCGCGGCCACCGCCTCAATGATCATCATGCCGGAATTCAGTTCCATCGCGATGCGGCCGTTGCCCGTCGGCTCGCCGCAGAAGGTGTCGGACCAGCCGGGCAGCACCGACTGCTGGTAGGTCACCAGCGTGTGTCCGGCGAACGCGGTGCCCGGGCGCGGCTCGCCATGCGCCTCGATATAGGGCTTCGACGCATACAGGCCCACCTCGCGCCGCGCCAGGTGGCGATGGATCAGGTCGGGGCTGTCCGGCTTGACGTTGCGGATCGCCAGATCTGCCTCGCGCCGCGTCAGATTGCTCAGTTGGATCGAGGTCGACAACGCAACGCGGATATCGGGATGCTGCCCGTGCAGCCGGCGCACGGCTTGCATGATGTAGTAGCTGGCGACGGTCTCGGAGGCCGCCACCCGCACCACCCCCGAGAGCCGGTGATCCAGCCCCTGCATCTGGCGCTGCAACTGATCGGCAGCCTGCTCCATGCGCTCGGCGGCGGCAAAGGCCTGTTCGCCCGCGGCAGTCGGCACGTAGCCCGACGGCGTGCGCAGGAACAGCCGCGCATCCAGCGACGCCTCCAGCGCCGCCAGGCGCCGCCCAGCCGTGGCCTGGTCGATCTGCAGCAGCGCGGCCGCGCCGCGCAGCGTGCCATTGCGATAAATCGCCAGGAAGATGCGTGCATTGTCCCAATCCATCGGTCTGGCCGCTCCACGAGGTCAGCATGTACGTGATGCAATTTTGCATTCCAACAAAGCAATTATTCCTCTTTTTTGCATCAATGAAACCTCCTAATCTGTGCGCCTTGGCAAGTTCCCCGAAAGTCCCCCATGCGTACCGCCTGCCCCGCCTCCCCCGTCCCTCCCGCGCCTGCCGCCACCACCACCACCGGACTGCTGCCCTTGGTCACGCTGGCCATCGGCTTCGTCATGGCCATGCTGGACGTCACGGTCGTCAATGTCGCCCTGCCAAGCATCGCGCAGCAGTTCACCGTACCGCTCACCGACCTGGTCTGGATCGTCGATGGCTATACCCTCACTTTCGCCGCCCTGCTGCTGGTGGCCGGCGCGCTGGCCGACCGCTACGGCGCCAAGAACATCTACCTTGCGGGCCTGTGCGTCTTCACGCTAGCGTCATTGCTGTGCGGCATCGCGCCGGACGGCGACCTGCTGATCGGCGCCCGCATGCTGCAGGGCCTGGGCGCCGCGCTGTTCATGCCCAGCTCGCTCAGCCTGCTGGCGCACGCCTACGAAGACGAACAGGTACGCAATCGCATGCTGGCGGCCTGGTCGGCCATTGTCGCCGTGGCCGGCGCCGCTGGTCCGCTGCTGGGCGGCGTGCTCATCCATCAATTCGGCTGGCGCGGCATCTTCCTCATCAACCTGCCCCTGGGCCTGGCGGGCCTGTGGCTGGCGCGGCGTCGCATCCTGCCCGCGCCGCGCCGGCCTCGCGCGCTCAACCCGCTGAGCCACGTGCTTGGCGTGACGGCGCTGGCATCGCTGTGCTTTGTGCTGATCCAGGGCAACGCTTATGGCTGGTCGTCGGCGCCCATCCTGGCGGCGGCGGCCGTCTGCGCGCTGGCCGGCGTGGCGCTGGTGCGGCGCGAGCGGCGCCACGCCGAGCCGATCCTGCCACGCGTCCTGTTCCAGACGGCGCAGTTTCCAGCGGCCAACGGCGTGGGCTTTCTGATCAATCTCGCGGCCTACGGCCAGTTGTTCCTGCTCAGCCTGTTCCTGCAGCATGCGCGCGGCGCCGACGCCTTGCAGACCGGCATCCAGTTGGTGCCGATGCTGGCGGTATTCTCTATCGGCAACCTGGTGTCGGGGCGGGTGTCGGCGCGCTGGGATGTCTCGGCCGCGCTGTTGGGCGGCATTGCGCTGGCGACGGCCATGAGCGCGGCCGGCCTGTTCATGTTCACGCCTGCCATGCCGTACTGGCCCTTCGCCACGATCGTGGCGCTGGCGAACCTGGGCGTAGGCATCGCGGTACCCGCCATGACCAGCGTCGTCATGCAGGTGTCGGGCAAGCACCACGCCAACAGTGCCGCCGCCGCGCTGAATGCCAACCGCCAGTCGGGCGCGCTGGTGGGTGTCGCCTTGATGGGCACCATCCTGCACCTGCTGCCGGACTGGCACAGCAGCCTGCCCGCCGCCTACGCCATCATCACCCTCGGCTATCTGGGCGCGGCGGCGCTGGTCTGGCGCTATCTGCGCCAGGCTCGCAACGCATAGTCCGGCGCGGCCGCCACGCATGGCAGCCGCGCCGCCTTTGCTTCACAATGGGCTCTCCTATCGACACTTCCCGGAGCGCCGCATGACCGATACGTCCCTCTTCCCCGCCATTCGCCGCGTCGCCATCGTCGGCGCCGGCACCATCGGTGCCAGTTGGGCCGCGCTGTTCCTGGCGCATGGACTCGAAGTCGTGGTCAGCGATCCGGCCGCCGACACCGAAGCGCTGACGCGCGCGCGGGTCGCCTCTGCCTGGCCGGTGCTGGCCGAGCTGGGCCGCGTCGCCGCAGGCGCGACGCCCGACGGCCTGCGCTTCGAACCCGACCTGGCCATCGCGCTGCGCGACGTCGACTTCGTCCAGGAAAACGCGCCGGAACGCGAGGACTTCAAAACCGAGCTGTTCGCGCGCATGGACGCCCTGCTGGCGCCGCATGCGATCGTCGCCTCCAGTTCGTCCGGACTCATCATGAGCCGCCTGCAGGCGCGCTGCGAAAATGCCGGACGCTTCGTCATAGGCCATCCGTTCAACCCGCCTCACCTGATCCCCCTGGTGGAAGTGGTGGGAGGCAAGCAGACCTCGGCGGCCACCATCGACCGTTGCATCGACTTCTACCGGCAACTGGGTAAATACCCGATCCGCGTCAACAAGGAAGTCCCGGGCCACATCGCCAACCGCCTACAGGCAGCGCTGTGGCGCGAAGCCATTCACCTGGCCGCGGAGAACGTCGCCAGCGTGGCCGACATCGACGCCGCCGTATCGCAGGGGCCAGGCTTGCGCTGGGCCCTGTTCGGTCCGCACATGACCTTCAATCTGGGCGGCGGCGCCGGCGGCCTGGCGCATTTCATGGAACACTTGCTGGGTCCGGTACAGTCCTGGTGGGACGACCTGGGGACCCCGGACGTCACACCCGAACTGCAGCAGCGACTCATCGAAGGCGTCAACGCCGAGGCCGGCACGCGCAGCATCGCCGACCTGGCGCAGGCGCGCGATGCGCAACTGACGGCGCTGCTGAAGGCGCTGCAACGCTGAAGCCGTCACAACGGGCTCGACTGCTATCCTATGTGGCAACGCCCTGCCAGGCAGGCCCGCCCCTCTCCAGGAATTTCCATGGTTTCCGTCACCCACGACACCCAGCACAGCCGCTACACCGCCACCGTCGACGGGGTACTGTGCGTGCTGGACTACCATCTGCGCGACGGCGTGATGACCATTGCCCATACCGGCGTTCCCAGCCAGGTCGGTGGCCGCGGCATCGCCGCGGAACTCACCCGCGCCGCGCTCGATGGCGCCCGCGCGCATGGCTGGAAAGTGCGCCCGCAATGTTCCTACGCCGAGGTCTACATGCAGCGCCACCCCGAATACAACGACCTGCTCGCCCGAGCCACGCCGTGACCACGTCAGACCAGACTGCCTGCCCCTGCGGCACGGCCAAGCCCTACGCCGCCTGCTGCGGGCGCTGGCATGCGGGTCCGGGGGCCCTGCAAGCGCCCACCGCACAAGACCTGATGCGCTCGCGCTACAGCGCTTTCGTGCTTGACCAGCTCGCCTACCTGCTCGACACCTGGCATCCCAGCACGCGCCCCGCGTCGCTCGAACCGAATCCGCCTGGCTTGAAGTGGCTCGGCCTGACGGTCAAGCGGGCCCGCGATAGCGATGCGGACCACGCCACTGTCGAGTTCGTCGCTCGCAGCCGCCTTGCCGGACGCGCCAGCCGGATGCATGAAGTCAGCCGATTCGTGCGTGAAGGCGGACGCTGGTACTACGTGGACGGCGACCTACGCTGACGCCAGCGGGCACGATGCGGCACTGTCCTCGCCCACCGCGCGCTTCAGCACCGCCACCAGGTTGGCCACCGCGCCACGCTCGGCGGCGCGCGCCTCGCCCACAATCGCCAGTTCGGAGGACGGCGGCGGCGCCAACCCCTGTGACGCGCCGAGTATCGCGTGCTGCGGCAGACAGGCAAACGCGGGCAGCAATGAAATCCCCAATCCCGCCGTCACCGCCGCCTGCACGCCCGCCAGGCTCTGACTGTGGTCGGCGGCGCGCCACGGACGCCCGGCGCTTTCCAACGCGTAAATCATGCGCTTGCGATAGATACAACCCTGCGGGAACAACACCAGCGGTACCGGCTCCGCCCTCTGTAACAAGCGCGGATTGCCCACCCACAACAAGCGTTCGGGCCATACCGCCAGGCAAGGGCCATCATTGGGCTCGCGCTTGATCAGCGCCAGATCGAGTTCGCCCGCGGCCAAGCCCGCCTTCAGATCAGCGCTCATCCCGCTGCCTGTCTCCAGACGGATATCCGGATGGCTGGCGGCAAAGCCCGCCAGCAGGGCTGCAAGGCGCGAAACATCGAAATCCTCGGGGATGCCCAGCCGGATCACCTGCGTCCGGCGCGGCGCCGACAACACCAACTCGGCCTCGTCCGCCATCCCAACACCGACGATGCCATCATCGCCGGCAATGTGGCGCAACTGGGTGGCCACGTCGACCGCGTCGTCACGGCGGAGCAGGCCGGCGCCTACAAGCCCTCGAAACGGATCTTCGCCCACGCGCATGACAGCCTGGGCGTCACGCCGGACGAGGTGGTACATATTTGCGCCAGTCCGCACCTGGATCACGCCGCCGCGCGCGATATCGGTTTGCGCTGCGTCTGGATCGACCGCGGCACCGGCCGTCAGCTCTTGCCGGACTACCGCCCCGACGCTACTGTATCCACGCTGGACAAAATTCCGGACCTGTTCCGGCAGGCCGGCTGGATGTAGGCCACGGCGGCTCGCCGACAGGACAGCACCCAGCCGGTGCCGGCTATCCGCCCGCGGCGCCGGCAGGCTGGCGGCCACCTATCCACTCCTCATCCTCGACTTCACCTCGGGCTAACCATGAACAAAGACCCTCACTTCGCCGATGCGCTGTTCCATGCCGACCGTGTCGCCGCCCTGCGTGCCGACCTGGCGCTGGCGCTGCGCGCGGCCGCCGCGCACGGACTTGGCGAAGGCGTATGCAACCATTTCAGCGTGGCCTTGCCCGGAGACACCGATCACTTCCTGTTGAATCCGCGCGGCCTGATGTGGCACGAGGTGCAGGCGGACGACATCGTGCTGGTCAACGCTCAAGGCTGCAAGCTCGCCGGCCGCCATGAGGTCGAGCCCACTGCGATGTTCATCCACGCAGCAATCCACCGCATCGCCGGCAAGGCCTGTGTGCTGCACACCCATATGCCCTACGCCACGGCCTTGACGCTCACTGCCGATCGCACGCTCGACACCACCCTGTCGCAGAACGCCATGCGCTTCCATGGCCGCATCGCCGTTGATGGCGAATACAACGGCCTGGCACTGGACGCGAGCGAAGGCGAACGCATCGCCCATGCCATGCAAGGCGCCGATATCGCCTTTCTCGGTAATCACGGCGTGGTAGTCTGCGGCGAGCGCCTCGATTACGCCTACGACGATCTGTTCTTCCTGGAACGCGCGTGCACCGCACAGGTGCTGGCACAATCCACCGGCCGGGCCCTGGCGCCCGTGGATCCTCGGATTGCCGCCAAGGTGGCGGCCCAAATCCAGAGCGAACGCCTGCAGTCCGAATTGTTTTTCATCGCCTTGCGGCGCCAACTGCCCGACGCCGCGCGACGCCAGACCACCTGAACCGGAAGGTTGTCCTATCCCCGCCATACTACAGGCACATCGCGGCATGACGCCGTGGTGCGGCGCGGGGATGTGATCAGGGGGAATGCCTTCAGACGCGGTAAAAGCAAAAACCCCACAGGCGTCAGCCTGCGGGGTTTTCTTTTGCAATAATTGCCTGATACTGACCTACTTTCACAGACGTCCGTCCACTATCATCGGCGCGAAGGCGTTTCACTGTCCTGTTCGGGATGGGAAGGAGTGGGACCACCTTGCTATGGGTATCAGGCTTGACTTGTCGAGCGTGCCGCCGCGAAAGCGGGAACTCCAATCCTGGGTACTGCCGCCCGCTTCGCATGCCACGACCAGAACCTGGCTCGATGGTCGCGCCGCGTAAAAAACGGGCCTCTCACAAAAACAAAACCCCGCCAGGCGAGCGCCTGCGGGGTTTTGAGCAATAAAAGCCTGACGATGACCTACTTTCACAGACGTCCGTCCACTATCATCGGCGCAAAGGCGTTTCACTGTCCTGTTCGGGATGGGAAGGAGTGGTACCACCTTGCTATGGTCGTCAGGCGTAACGGGTTGAGAGATTGTCTTTGAGGGACAACCGCTCCAATCTTGGAAGAAGCGCAACGTGTGGGGGATCAGAGACTAGCTCGATGATCCCGCACAGTGGGTGTAATTGGTGTTGGCTGGCTGCTGACGGGGCAGCCAGATTTTGTATTGAACGACACTTGGAACGCTATATCACCAGGTCATAACCATCAGTGTTATAGGATCA
>NZ_JCBANN010000016.1:0-87466 GCF_059761975.1 Achromobacter sp. 46006 | reverse complement strand
GGTAGGAGACCGGCGGCGGCCTTGCGAATAATAACCCGATGTCAGCCCTTCAGGGGATGACGCAGCACGATGGTTTCGTTGCGGTCGGGGCCGGTGGACACCAGGTCGATCGGCACGCCGCAGACTTCGGCCACGCGCTCCAGGTAGCGGCGGGCGGCCTCGGGCAGCTTGTCGTACTCGGTGATGCCGACGGTCGATTCGCTCCAGCCCGGCAACTCTTCCAGCACCGGCTGGGCCTGTGCCACGGCGTGGGCGCCGTACGGCAGCACGTCGCGGAATTCACCGTTGACCCGGTAGCCGACGCCCAATTGGATGGTTTCCAGGCCGTCGAGCACGTCCAGCTTGGTGATGCACAGGCCGGTGATGCCGTTCAGGCGCACCGAGCGCTTGAGCGCGGCGCCGTCGAACCAACCACAGCGGCGCGGACGGCCGGTGACCGAGCCGAACTCCTTGCCGATGGTGGCCAGGCGGGTGCCGATTTCATCGACCAGTTCCGTGGGGAACGGCCCCGAGCCGACGCGCGTGGTGTAGGCCTTGGTGATGCCCAGGACGTAGTCCAGCGACTGGGGGCCGACGCCCGCGCCCGCAGAAGCGGCGCCAGCGACGCAATTGCTGCTGGTGACGAACGGATAGGTGCCGTGGTCAACGTCCAGCAGCGCGCCCTGCGCGCCTTCGAACAGCAGGCGCTTGCCTTCCTGCTGCATGGTGAACAGCATGCTGGAGACATCCGCGACCATCGGGGCGATCGCCGGCGCCAGCGCCATGGCCTGGTCGCGCACTTCGTTGGCCGAAACGGCCTCGGCGCCCAGGTACTGGGTCAGCACGAAGTTGTGGTAGTCCAGCACTTCGGCGAGCTTTTCGTCGAACAGCGCCGGGTTGAACAGGTCTTGCACGCGCAGCGCGCGGCGGGCGACCTTGTCTTCGTAGGCCGGGCCGATGCCGCGGCCGGTGGTGCCGATCTTGCCATCGCCCTTGCGCGCTTCGCGGGCCTTGTCGACGGCCACGTGGTACGGCAGGATCAGCGGGCAAATCTCGGAGATGCGCAGGCGCGAGCGCACGTCCAGGCCGGCGGCCTCGAGCTCTTCGATTTCCTTGAGCAAGGCCTCGGGCGACAACACCACGCCGTTGCCGATGAAGCAGGTGACGCCGGGGTGCATGATGCCCGACGGGATCAGGCGAAGAATCGTCTTCTTGCCATTGATCCACAGCGTGTGGCCGGCATTGTGGCCGCCCTGGAAGCGGACCACGCCCTGGACGGATTCCGCCAGCCAATCGACGATCTTGCCCTTGCCCTCGTCACCCCACTGGGTGCCGATTACGACTACGTTCTTGCTCATGTTACGAATCAATATCGAGTTTCTCGGGAAATCCGGAAATCTCCCCGCGGCCCTCTCGTCGCCGAGAGGGAGTTAGTCACAGCGTTCTGACCGTCCAGGCGCCATCCTGCAGCGCCAGCTCGCGATCGCAAACGAATTCGTCCTGATCCTGCTCGTGACCGGGCAATACCTGAACGACGATTTCCCCCGATCGGCGCAGGCGGCGCACCGCCTCGACCAGGGCGGGGGCTTGCCCCCAGGGCGCGCGAACCGCACGCGCCCGCTCGGCCGGCGGCAGACCCGCCGCCAGCTTGCGTAAATCCAGACTGAAGCCGGTGGCCGGACGCGCGCGCCCGAAGGCCAGGCTGACGTCGTCATAGCGACCACCGCGCACCAGCGCGTCGCGCCAGCCTTCGGCATACAGCGCGAACTTGATGCCCGAGTGATAGCCATAGCCGTCGACATCGGCCAGGTCGATACCGATGTCCACGCTGGGCATGCCATCGACCAGCACTTGCAGCGCGTCCAGCGCTGCCGCCACGCCCGGCAGCAGCGGCAGGTCGTGACGCGCGCGCTTGAGCACGTCGGGCCCGCCATAGAGTTTCGGCAGCAACTGCAACGCCTTCAGCGTCTCGGCACGCATGCCGGGGGCACGCGCGGCCAGCTCGACCAGTCCTGGCACGTCCTTCTCGCCCATCAGGCGGATGACGTCCTGCGCCACCGCGGCGGCGGCTGGATCGGCTTCGACGATCGCACGCAGCACGCCCGGATGGCAAAGCACCAGGCGCGGATTGCGCACGCCGGCGATGGCCACGGTTTCCAGCACCAGTTGCACGATTTCGAGGTCGGCCTCGAAACCCGCATGGCCATAGATTTCGGCGCCGATCTGCAGCAATTCGCGGCTCGACAGCAGATCCGCCGGGCGCGCGTGCAGCACGTTGCCGCAATAGCACAGGCGCGTCACGCCGGCGCGGTTCAACAAGTGCGCGTCGATGCGCGTGACCTGGGGAGTCATGTCGGCGCGTACGCCCAACGTGCGGCCCGACAGCTGGTCGACCAGCTTGCAGGTGCGCAGGTCCAGATCGCTGCCAGTACCGGACAGCAATGAATCGATGTACTCGACCAGGGGCGGCGCGACCAGCTCGAAGCCGTAAGTACGGTACAGATCGAGAAGTTCGCGGCGCAATTCCTCGATGCGCCGGGCCTCTGCCGGAAGTACGTCGGCAAGGCTCTCGGGCAGCAACCAGTTACCCATGAATGTTTACCTGAATAACGCCTAGAGATGCGTGGGCGTCGCCCAAACGAAAAAGCGGCTGAGGGGCGTAAGCCCGCTCAGCCGCTGCGGAATGTTTTCTAGCTTACGCGGTATTGTACATGGTTCAGCCAACGGCGCCAGTGGGGGTACCCCGCGGCGCCTCGCCGTCCCCGATTGTCTCGACACGGCGGGCAGGCCAAGTCCAGTGCACGCAGCGGGCAGAAAAAAGCCCCTTGGGAAACCAAGGGGCCGTTGGTGCGCGATCCTTTACTTGGCCGGCACGGTGACCGGCGCCAGAGCCTGGCCCGCCGGATCCTTCAGGAACTGGAAGAAGGTGGAGCTGGGATCCACCACCAGCACGTCGCCCGGCTTCGAGAAAGAGGCACGGTACGCTTCCAGGCTCTTGTAGTACGTGTAGAACTGCGGATTCTTGCCGTACGCCTGCGAGTAGATCGCGGCGGCCGCGGCATCGCCCTCGCCCATGATGGTCTGGGCCTTGGCGTAGGCCTGGGCCACGATCACCTCACGCTGGCGGTCGGCTTCGGCACGGATCTTCTCACCCTCGGCGGCGCCGATGGAACGCAGCTCGTTGGCGACGCGGGTACGCTCGGCCTCCATGCGGCGATACACCGATTCGGAGATCTCGGGCGCGAACTCGATGCGGCGCAGGCGGACATCGACGATCTGCACGCCCAACGGCTCGGCGCGCTTGGCGACGTTGGTCAGGATTTCGGCCATGATCTTGTCGCGCTCGGTCGACACCACTTCGCGCACCGTGCGCACGTTGACCGAAGCGTTGAGGGCGTCGCGGATCTGCGCCTGCAGGCGTTCTTGCGCGGCGCGCTCGTTGCCCCCGAAGGTCACGTAGTACAGCCGCGGATCGGCGATGCGCCACTTGACGTAAGAGTCGATCAGCAGGTTCTTCTTTTCGGAAGTCTGGATGCGCTCGGCCTCGTTGGTTTCGATGGTCAGGATGCGCTTGTCCAGCGTCACCACGTTCTGGAACGGCGGCGGCGCCTTGAAGTACAGGCCTGGCTCGCTGATGACCTTGCGCACCTCGCCGAGCGAGAACACCAGGGCGTAGTCGCGCTCGCGCACCACGAACACGCAGGAAGAAAGGGCGGCCAGCACGATGAGCAGGCCGACCAGGATAGGCATAAGACGTTGCATGATCAGGAATCCTCCGGGTTAGCGCGACTGACGATCGCGGGGCAGCGCGTTGCTATTGCTGCTGCCGGAGGGTTGAGGGGCCGGCGCCACGCCGCCACGCAGTGGCGCTTGCAGCGGCGGACTGACCAATGCAGGCGATCCGGGATTGCCTACCGTGGACTTGCTGGCATCCTGGGCGGCCAGATGCATGATCTTGTCCAAGGGCAGGTACAACATGTTGTTGTTGCTCTTGGTGTCGACCATGACCTTGCTGGCGCGCGTGAAGATGTCCTGCATGCTCTCGAGATACATGCGCTGGCGCATCACCTGCGGCGCCTTCTCGTATTCGGCCAGGATGCTGGTGAAGCGCGCGGTATTACCTTGCGCGTCGCCGGTCACCTTGGCACGGTAGCCTTCGGCCTGCTCCAGCATGCGCGACGCCTGGCCACTGGCCAGCGGCACGACCTGGTTGGCATAAGCCTGGCCTTCGTTGATCTGGCGTTCGCGGTCCTGGCCCGCCTTGACGGCGTCGTCGAACGCGGCCTGCACCTGTTCGGGCGGCTGCACGTTCTGGATGGCGACCGTGCTGACCTGCACACCGGTCTGGTAGCGGTCGAGGATCTGCTGCATCAGCGCCTGGACCTCGCTGGCGACCGTGGTACGGCCTTCGTACAGCACGAAGTCCATTGACTGCTTGCCGACCACTTCGCGCATGGCGGTTTCGGAAGCCTGGCGCACCGAGTCGTCGGGGTCGCGGGTCATGAAGAGGTAGTCGGGCGCGCCATCGGCGCGCAAGCGATACTGCACGACGAACTGCATGTCGACGATGTTCTCGTCCGTCGTGAGCATCAGCGCCTCGGGCAGCACCTTGTTGCGGGCGCCGCCACGGAAACCGACCTCGAACGTCCGCAATTGCGAGACGTTGACGATCTCATGGTTCTGGATGGGGTACGGCAGGCGCCACTGGAAGCCGGCTTGCGATGTGCTCTTGTATTTGCCGAACTGCGTGACGACGGCTACCTGGCCTTCCTGGACGATATAGAAACCGCTGGCCGCCCAGATGCCGACCGCGACCAGGGCGATCACTCCCAGCCCGATGCGCGCACCACGCGGCGACGGCGGCGTCATACCTCCGCGATTGCCACCGGGACGGTTGTTGCCGCCCCCGCCCTTGCGGCCGAACAACGATCCGATGCGATTATTGAAATCGCGCCAGACCTCATCGAGGTCGGGCGGACCGTCTCCGTTGCCTTGGGGCCGCTTGGGCGGCGGCTCGGAGCCATTATTGTTTCCACGACCCCAACCGGGGTCATTCAGATTGAAGAGTTTGATAATTCGCGGCATTGTTTCCCACAATCTGTCCGGTCTCCGCAATTGCCCCGCGCAACGCGTCCAAACCGGCGCGCTCGGTGGCGCTTACAAATACTCGCGCAATCGTACCATGGGCGTCGCGCTCCGCCCGGGGTTCCAGGCCAGCGCGGTCGATCTTGTTGTATACCAGAATGGTGGGAATCGCGGCAGCCCCGATTTCCGCCAGCACCTTGTTGACCTCGAAGATCTGCTCGTCGCGCTGCGGACTGGCGGCATCGACCACGTGCAGCAGCAGGTCGGCATGCACGGTCTCTTCAAGCGTGGCGCGAAACGCGGCGATCAGGTCGTGAGGCAGGTCGCGGATGAAGCCCACGGTATCCGACACCACCACGTTGCCCGCGCCTTCGATCCAGATGCGGCGCGTCGTGGTGTCGAGCGTGGCGAACAACTGGTCCGCCGCGTAGGTGTCGGCGCGGGTCAAGGCGTTGAACAGTGTCGACTTGCCGGCGTTGGTGTACCCCACCAGCGACACCGACAGGGCGCCGCCCCGGGCCCGGGCGCGACGCTGCGTGACGCGCTGGCGTTCGACCCGGTCCAGGCGTTCGCGCAGCGTCTTGACCTTGGCGCCGATCATGCGGCGGTCCATTTCGAGCTGCGATTCGCCGGGACCGCGCATGCCGATACCGCCGCGTTGACGCTCCAGGTGGCTCCACATGCGGGTCAGGCGCGTGGCCAGATGCTGCAGTTGCGCCAGTTCGACCTGCAGCTTGCCCTCGTGGCTCTTGGCGCGCAGCGCGAAGATGTCCAGGATCAACGCCACGCGGTCCACCACGCGCAGGTTGAAGACCCGTTCCAGGTTGCGCTGCTGGGCCGGCGACAGCGGCTGGTCGAACAGCACGATGTCGGCCAGCAGCGCCTGGGCCATGCCCACGCCTTCGTCGGCCTTGCCGGAACCGATGAAGAACTTGGCGTCGGGCCGGTCGCGGCGGGCCGTGAGCGTGCCGACGATTTCGGCGCCGGCGCCCTTGGCCAGCATGGCGAATTCCTCGGCATGGGCGGTGAAGTCGGGATCGCCCAGATCCACGCTGATGATCAGTGCGCGCATACATGCACCATTTTGAAGCCAAAGCGAAAATGCCCGCCGACGTTGACCGTCCGGCGGGCAATAAAAGGTACTGCAGGAGCGAGATTACTCAGCAGGGACTTCCACCTGGAAATTCACGGCGCGGGCGGGAACCACGGTGGAAATGGCGTGCTTGTAGACCATTTGCGTGACCGTGTTACGCAGCAGCACCACGTATTGGTCGAAAGATTCGATTTGCCCTTGAAGCTTGATGCCGTTCACCAGGTAGATCGACACCGGCACATGATCCTTGCGCAGCGTGTTCAGGAACGGATCTTGCAGAGTTTGCCCTTTATTGCTCATTGGCCAGGCTCCATTTGTTTGTTATTGAGTGATGACGCGCTTTTTACAGGTGGGGCACGCCGAAATATGTACTCTACAGGGTTTTCCCGGCCCGTGCCACTTGTGTTCGATGCAAAAGTTGACACCAGAGATTTCCGCCGGAAAAGCCCTTCTGACGGGGCTCACACGACCTCGGCCAGCGCCTTCAGCAGCAGCTCGCACTGCGCGTCCGTTCCCACCGTAATACGCAGAAACTGGTCTATGCGCGGCAGGCGGAAATGGCGCACGATGATGCTGCGTTCGCGCAGGCCAGCCGCCAGCTCGGCGGCATCGCGCGAGGCATGCCGGGCGAACACGAAATTGGCGCTGGACGGCAGCACTTCGAAGCCCAGGGCCTGCAAGCCCGCCGTCATGCGCCCGCGGGTCTCGATCACCGCCCGGCGGGTCTGTTCGAAATACTCGACGTCCTCCAGCGCAGCGACCGCGCCGGCCGAGGCCAAGCGGTCCACGGGGTAGGAATTGAAGCTGTTCTTGACCCGCTCCAGGCCGTCGATCAGTTCTGCGCTGCCGACCGCGAAACCGACGCGCAGGCCTGCCAGCGAGCGCGACTTGGACAGCGTCTGGATGACCAGCAGGTTGTCGTAGCGCTCGGTCAGCGGAATCGCCGTCTCAGCGCCAAAGTCGACATAGGCCTCGTCCACCACCACCACGGTGTCCGGATTGCCCGCCACGACGCGCTCGATCTCGGCAACGCCCAGCGCGCGGCCCGTGGGCGCATTGGGATTGGGGAAGATGATGGCGCCGGCCTGGCCATGGCGGCCCGGCAGGTAGTCTTCGACGTCGATGCGGAAATCATCGGTCAGCGGCAGGGTCTGGTAGTCGATGCCGTACAGGCCGCAATAGACGGGATAGAAGCTGTAGGTGATGTCCGGGAAACGCAGCGCACGCTCATGCTTGAGAAGCGCCAGGAACGCATGCGCCAGCACTTCGTCCGAGCCATTGCCCACGAAAACGCGGGCCGGCGCCACGCCGACGGCCGTCGCCACCGCCTGGCGCAGGCGGTCGGACGACGGATCGGGATAGAGCTTGAGCGTGTCGTCGCATGCCTCGCGAATCGCCGCGAGCACCTTGGGCGACGGCCCGTAGGGGTGCTCGTTGGTGTTCAGCTTGACCAGGTTCTGAAGCTTGGGCTGCTCGCCCGGCACATACGGACTGAGCGTCCCGACCACGGGACTCCAGAAACGGCTCATGGATCAGCTTTCCTGCGCGTAGGGGTTGTGCGAAGACTTGAATTCGATCCGCAGCGGCGTGCCGGCCAGATCGAAAGCGTTGCGGAAACGGGTTTCCAGGTAGCGGCGGTACGAATCGGGCACCGCGTCCAGCGCGTTGCCGTGGATGACCACCAGCGGGGGATTCTGGCCGCCCTGGTGCGCATAGCGCATCTTGGGACGGAAGATACCCTTGCGGGGCGGCGGCTGCTGCTCGACGGCGGCCTGCAGCTCGCGCGTCAGCTTGGGCGTGGACAGCTTGGCGAAGGCGGCGGCATGCGCCGCGTTGACCGACTTGAGCAACGGCTTGATGCCCTGGCCGCGCAAGGCCGAAATGGTGTGCACGCGGGCGAACGACAGGAAGCGCAGCTTGCGCATGAACTCGCGCTCGATGCGTTCCTTTTCCTCGCCGTCCAGGCCGTCCCACTTGTTGACGGCCACCACCACGGCGCGGCCGGTTTCCAGCACGAAGCCGGCGATGTGGGCGTCCTGCTCGGAGATCTCGGTCTGCGCGTCCAGCATCAGCAGCACCACGTTGCTGGCCTCGATGGCCTGCAGCGTCTTGATGACGGAGAACTTCTCGACCGCCTCGAACACCTTGCCGCGCTTGCGCAGGCCGGCGGTGTCGATCAGCGTGTAGCGGCGGCCATCGCGTTCGAAATCGATCTCGATGGCGTCGCGGGTGGTGCCGGGCATGTCGAACGCGATCACGCGCTCTTCGCCCATCAGCGTGTTGATCAGCGTGGACTTGCCGACGTTCGGGCGCCCCACGATGGCCAGCTTGATGCGGTGGTCGTGCTCGCCCTCTTCGGCCGGTTCTTCTTCCTCGGCGGGCGGCTCGGCCAGATCCTGCAGCGCCAGTTCGATCAGGTCGACGATACCGTCGCCGTGCGCCGCCGAGATCGGATAGGGTTGCCCCAGGCCCAGCTCGTGGAACTCGGAGATGGCGGCCCCTGCCCCCATGCCTTCGGCCTTGTTCACCGCCAGCAGCACGCGCTGCTGGCCCGACTTGCGCAGCAGCGTGGCGATTTCGTGGTCATGCGCGTTGAGGCCGGCGCGGGCGTCCACCAGGAACACGACGACGTCGGCCTCGGCGATGGCCTGGCGGGTCTGGCGGGCCATTTCCAGCAGGATGCCATCCTTGGCGACCGGCTCGAAACCGCCCGTGTCGATGACGATGAAGGGGATCTCGCCCACCCTGCCCTCGCCGTAGTGGCGATCGCGGGTCAGGCCGGAAAAATCGGCCACCAGCGCGGCGCGCGATCGCGTCAGGCGATTGAAAAGGGTCGATTTCCCCACATTGGGGCGGCCGACCAGGGCAACGACAGGCTTGAAAGACACGGTGTAAGGCTTTGTTCTTGAGGGTTTAGTTGGTGCCGATCAGGACGAGATTGCCATTGCCCGTCTGGACCAGCACACCTTGGGAAGTGGTCTGCGGCGGCGACACGATGGCACCACCGCCCACGGACAGGCGCGCCATCAGGCTGCCGTCGCTGCGCGACAGGAAATGCACGTAGCCGTCCAGGTCGCCGACCGCGAGCGCGCCGCCCAACAGGGCTGGCGCGGTGAGCTGGCGGTTCTTCAGCGCGGCCTGCTTCCAGACGTTGCCGCCGTTATCCAGCGCGAAGGCATTGACCACGCTGTTCTGGTCGGCCGAATAGGCAAAGCGCTGGTCCAGGGTCATGCCGCTGACGCTGGAGAAGTCCTTGGCCCAGATCGGACGGCCGCCGGCCGTGACGTCAAAGCATACGATACGCCCTTGGTAGGCCACCGCGCAAAGCAAGTTGCCGGCGATGCGCGGCGCGCCCACCACGTCGGTCAGGCGCTCGAGGTCGCTGGCGCCGCGCGGGGTGGCCACGGTGCCTTCCCATTGCACGTTGCCGCTGTCGGAGGCGATGGCCAGCATCTTGCCCCCGGGCAGGCCGGTGATGACCAGACCTTCGGCCAACACCATCTGGGCGGCGCTGCGCAGGGCCAGCGCCGGCCCCGGACGCTGCACGCTCCAGAGGCGCTCACCATTGTTGGCGTCGAAAGCCTGGATACGGTAGTCGCCGCTGCGCACCACGACGATGCCATAGCCCACCACCGGCGGAATGTTGACGTCGCTGGTGGCGCGCACTTTCCACTTGATCTTGCCGCTGTCGTCGAAGGCGACCACATCGCCGTCGGGCGAGGCCACGGCCGTGGTGGTGCCATCGCTGCCGGCCCCCGCGGTCAGCTTGACGCCGGCCTGCGATTTCCAGATGGCACGGCCGCTTTGCAGGTCGAACTTGCCGACCGAGCCATCGGGCGTGGCGGCGTAGACCGCGTTGTCCAGCACCGTGGGCACGAAGCCCAGGCCGGAACCACTGCCGATGGAGGTCGACCAGACCTGGCGCACCGACATGCCGGCCTTGTATTCGGTCAGGGGAGCGGGGTCGTAACGGCCATCGTCATGGGAAAACAGGCCGCAGCCGCCCAGGGCCAGCACGCCCGTCAGGCACACCGCGCCGCGCCAAGCGCGGCCAAAGGCAAATTTACGCATTCCAGTCACGCTCCGCTCAGGGCATCCAGTTTCAATTGCACCACCTGGGTCAGCGGGTTCGCCGTGCCCAGGCCGTCGATGGCGCTTTGCCATGCGGCACGCGCTTCATCACGCTTGCCTTGCGCCGCGAGGATATCGCCACGGCGGTCGGCGAACAAGGCGGCAAACGCCGCGGGCGCGTTGTTCAATTGGCTCAGGGCGGCATCGTACTGCTTCTGGTCGAGCAGCAGGCCAGCCAGCCGCAGCCGCGCCACGGCCTGCATCGACGGGTTCTTGGACTGGCCGGCCAGCCATTCGAGCTGCTGGCGCGCGCCGTCGGCGTCATTCTGGGCCTGCAATGCCTGCGCCGCCACCAGCGCGCCGCGCGCGGCATAGCCGGTCGAGCCGTATTGGTCACGCAGCGTCGCCGCGGCGGTCTTGATGCGCACGGCTGAATCGGCGCCTCCCAGGCGGGCGGCGTCTTCGAGCGCCTCGAAGTAGCCCATGGCCTGATTGGCCTTGTGCGCCTGGTAGGCCTTGGCGCCCCACCAACCGCCCCAGGCCAGCGCCACCGCGGCCACCAACACCATGACCAGGGTGCCGTAGCGGGCCCACCACGCCTTGATCGCGTCGAGTTGTTCCTGTTCTTCCAGATCGTATGCCATGCTAACCCTTGAGATTCAATACGTCGGCCAAGCCCGCCAACGGGACTTGCTGCTGCGCGCCATCGCCTTGGGCGTCGGCGCGCAGGAATTTGATGCTGGCGGTCTGCGCGGCCACTTCATCGGCGCCAAGGATAACCGCAACCCGGGCTCCGCTGGCATCGGCGCGCTTGAATTGGGACTTGAAGCTGGCGGCGCCGGCATGCACCACCACCGACAGGCCGGCGTCGCGCAGGGCTTCGCCGACCCGGGCGGCCAGGCGCTGCGCCTCCTCGCCCTGGTGCACCACATAGACCTCGCATTCAGCCGGCGCCTCGACCTGCACGCTCTGCTCCCACAGGTCCAGCAGGCGTTCCATGCCGATGGCGAAACCGACGGCCGGCGCGGGCTTGCCGCCCAGCAGTTCGATCAGGCCGTCGTAGCGGCCGCCGCCGCACACCGTGCCCTGGGAGCCGAGGCGGTCGGTCACCCATTCGAAGACGGTCAGGTTGTAGTAGTCCAGCCCGCGCACCAGGCGCGGGTTGAGGCGGTATTCGATGCCGGCGTCGGTCAGGCGCTGGCACACGCCCTCGAAGTGGGCGCGCGATTCCTCGCCCAGGAAGTCGAACAGGCGCGGGGCGCTGTCGGCCATTTCCTGCATGGCGGGGTTCTTGGTGTCCAGCACGCGCAGCGGATTGGTATACAGGCGGCGCTTGCCATCCTCGTCGAGGATGTCGACGTGCTTTTCCAGGTGCGCGATCAGGGCGGCGCGGTGCGCGGCGCGCTCGGCCGGCTGGCCCAGCGAATTCAGTTCGAGGCGCACGTCGGTCAGGCCCAGCAGCTTCCACAGGCGGGCCAGCATGACGATCAGTTCGGCGTCCACGTCGGGACCGGCGAAGCCCAGCGCCTCGACGTCGATCTGGTGGAACTGGCGGTAACGGCCGCGCTGCGGGCGCTCGTGGCGGAACACCGGACCGATCGAGTAGACGCGCTGCGGGCGGTCGTACAGCAGGTTGTGCTCGATCGAGGCGCGCACGATGCCGGCGGTCATCTCGGGCCGCATGGTCAGCGATTCGCCGTTGAGCGCATCGGTGAACGTGTACATCTCTTTTTCGACGATGTCGGTCACTTCGCCGATGCCGCGCGTGAACAGGCGCGTATGCTCAAGCACGGGCGTACGCACGTTGCGATAGCCGTAGCCGCGCAGCCAGCCGCGCACGATTTCCTCGAATTGCTCCCAGCGGGCGCTGGCCCCTGGCAACAGGTCATTCATGCCGCGGATGGCGGCGACTTTCTGGAAAGCTTGAGTCATCTTGATCATGCCGTCCCGCGCGCCGGCAAGCGCGCCTCGCGGCCACACCCTTTCTTTTAATGAGAGGCGAGCGCGCCGTAACGACGCGCAACGTAGTCTTCAACGATGGCCTGGAATTCTTCGGCGATGTGGTCGCCCTTCAGGGTGACCGTGCGCTCGCCGTCGACGAACACCGGCGCGGCCGGCACCTCGCCGGTGCCCGGCAGGCTGATGCCGATGTCCGCGTGGCGGCTTTCGCCAGGCCCGTTGACCACACAGCCCATGACCGCGACGTTCATGCTTTCGACGCCGGGGTACTGGGCGCGCCACACCGGCATCTGCCGGCGCAGGTAGGACTGGATGCTGTCGGCCAGTTCCTGGAAGAACGTGCTGCTGGTGCGGCCGCAACCGGGGCAGGCCACCACCATGGGCGTGAACGCGCGCAGGCCCATGGTCTGCAGGATTTCCTGCGCCACCACGGCCTCGCGGCCACGGTCGCCGCCGGGTTCCGGCGTCAGCGAAATGCGGATGGTGTCGCCGATGCCCTGCTGCAGCAGCACGGCCAGCGCGGCGGTCGAGGCGACGATGCCCTTGCTGCCCATGCCGGCTTCGGTCAGGCCCAGGTGCAGCGGATAGTCGCAACGCGCCGACAGGTCGCGGTAGACCGCGATCAGGTCCTGCACGTGGCTGACCTTGCAAGACAGGATGATGGCGTCGCGGCGCAGGCCGAGTTCCTCGGCGCGCTGGGCGTTGCTGATGGCGGACACCACCAGCGCGTCGCGCATCACCGCCTGCGCTTCCCAGGGCTGGGCGCGGCGGCTGTTTTCGTCCATCTTGCGCGCCATCAGCTCGTGGTCCAGGCTGCCCCAGTTCACGCCGATGCGCACCGGCTTGTCGTAGCGGCAGGCCACTTCGATCATCTGGGCGAAATTGTCGTCACGACGCTTGCCGCCGCCCATGTTGCCGGGATTGATGCGGTACTTGGACAGCGCCTGGGCGCAGTCAGGGAATTGCGTCAGCAGCTTGTGGCCGTTGTAGTGGAAATCGCCCACCAGCGGCACGTCCACGCCCATGCGGTCGAGCTGCTCGCGGATCGCCATCACTTCCCTGGCGGCTTCGGGCGTGTTGACGGTGATGCGCACCATCTCGGAACCGGCCAGCGCCAGTTCCTTGACCTGGATCGCCGTGGCGATGGCGTCGGCGGTGTCGGTGTTGGTCATGGACTGGACCACCACGGGGGCATCGCCGCCGATCATGACCGTGCGGCCGCCCCACTTCACCGCCACCGAACGCGTGGCGCGGCGGGGAGCCGCGCCCACGGCGGGCGGCGGCGCATCCTGGCAAGGCAGAGAGGAATCTTGCATCGGCTAAACCGGTATTTACTTGGACAGCTTGGGAAGCCAGTCGAACGCCAGCCATTGCTGCGGCAGCCAGCCCTGCCAGAAGGCATAGGCGACGCCGGCGGCCAGCACCAGCACAATGGCGATCAGCCAGCCCCACGAAGCCGAGGAAGCGCGATCGTCGTCGGCGCTGGACTGGGGAATGGAATGGGCCGAATGCAGCGCGCCCGGGCTCAGCTTGACCGGGCCGGTGACGCGGGCCTTGGGGTCGAGCGAATCAACGATCGCCTGCGAATCGGCGCCCAGCATGCGGGCGTAGTTGCGGATCAGGCCGCGCAGCGAAACGCCAGTGGGCAGGTCGGCCCACTGTTCGTTTTCGAGGGCCTCGATCTGCTTGGCCGAAAACTTGATGCGGCTGGAGACCTCGTCCAGCGACCAGCCCTTGGACTGGCGCAGCGCGCGCAAGGCCGCGCCCACATTGCCCGCCCCGCCCGCGGGCGTCTCTGAAACTGCAGAAGCGATATCCTGCGTCATGCATGCACCTGTCTAATTGGTATGGTCTGGCGCTGCGCGGCGTTCCGTTCGGTGATCCGGGTACGGTCGCGCACTTCTCCGGCCAGTTGACCACAAGCGGCATCGATATCGTCGCCCCGGGTCTTGCGGACCGTCGTGATGATGCCGGCGTCCATCAGGCGCTGGGCGAACACCTTGACGCGGGCGGAAGGCGAACGCTTCAGGCCCGACGCCGGGAAGGGATTGAACGGGATCAGATTGAGCTTGCAGCGGATCTGGCGGGCAATGTGTATCAGTTCCTTGGCGTGCTGGTCGGTATCGTTGATGCCATCCAGCATGCAGTATTCAAACGTGATGAAGTCGCGCGGCGCGAAAGCCAGGTAGCGTTCGCACGCGGCCAGCAACTCCTTCAACGGGTATTTTTTGTTCAGCGGCACCAGCTCGTCGCGCAGCGCGTCGTTGGGCGCGTGCAGCGACACCGCCAGCGCCACCGGACAGTCCTGCGACAGGCGGTCCATCATGGGCACCACGCCCGAGGTGGACACCGTGACGCGGCGACGCGACAGGCCATAGGCGTTGTCGTCGAGCATAAGGCGCAGGGCCGGCAGCACCTGGTCGTAGTTGAGCAGGGGCTCGCCCATGCCCATCATGACCACGTTGCTGATGACGCGGGTATCGTCGGTGGCGCGGGCGCTTTCCAGGCGGGCGGTGCCGATGTCGGCTTCCAGCACGCGCTTGGCCCACCACAACTGGCCGATGATCTCGCTGGTCTTGAGGTTGCGGTTGAACCCCTGGTGCCCGGTCGAGCAGAAGCGGCAGTTCACCACGCAGCCGGCCTGGCTGGAGATGCACAGCGTGCCGCGGTCGTCCTCGGGGATGAAGACGGTTTCGATGGCGTTGCCCTGCCCCACGTCGAACAGCCACTTGCGGGTGCCGTCCGACGAGCGCTGCTCGGTGTTGACCGCCAGCGCCTCGATGACACAACGCGATGCGAGCTGGCCGCGGAAATCGCGGGCCAGGTCGGTCATGGCGTCGAACGAATCGGCGCCGCGCTGGTGCATCCAGCGCTGCAACTGGCGGGCGCGAAACGGCTTGCCGCCCCACTGCCCGACGAGTTCGGACAGGGCGGAGCCATCCAGCCCCAACAGGTTGATTCGTTCGACGGATTCCATGACCAGGGTATTGCTATGACGCTAAAAGAACTTCCGGGAAATCAACGGCTGTGGATGTTGATTTCGGGGAAGAAGAAAGCCACTTCGACAGCAGCCGTTTCCGGCGCGTCCGAGCCGTGCACGGCGTTGGCGTCGATGCTGTCGGCGAAGTCGGCGCGGATGGTGCCCGGGGCGGCCTTCTTGGGATCGGTGGCGCCCATCAGGTCGCGGTTCTTCTGGATGGCGTCTTCGCCTTCCAGCACTTGCACGAACACGGGGCCCGAGACCATGAAGTCGACCAGGTCCTTGAAGAAGGGGCGTTCCTTGTGCACAGCGTAGAAGCGCTCGGCGTCAGCGCGCGACAGCTGGGCCAGGCGGGCGGCGATGACCTTCAGGCCGGCTTGTTCGAAGCGGGCGACGATCTGGCCGATGACGTTCTTGGCGACGGCGTCGGGCTTGATGATCGAGAGGGTGCGTTGGATGGACATGAAAAACTCCGAAAACGGATTGCTGACTGGTTTCTATGATTGCCTGGCGTGGCCTGCGTCTGTTGGTGTCACCCTCAAGACAGCATCGCGCTGGACGCGCAAGCGGCTCGGAACGCATGGGTGTTCCGGGCCGCCCCGGCCGCCTTTGCCAAGGCGTGGATTCGACACTGCCTACCCTTCGGAGGTTTTCCGGGATTGCCCCCGGAGCTGCCCGTATCAAGCGCTTCGCTCAATCCATTGTGCTGAAATCCACAGCGTTTTTTCAATGAACTTTTGGCGAAATCGCAATGAATTCAGGGACTTCCAAAAGGTTTACAGTAACCCGGTATTCTAACACGCCGATACGACCGCAATACATCTTAAAATGAGCGGTTTGCTTGCCCGTTTCCATCGACCGGGCGCCCTGTCTGCCGGAACCCTGTAATGACTCAAGCCGCTCCCCCGAACGCCGCGTCCGCCGCGACCGACACCCCGGAACTCTCCAAGAGCTTCGAACCCGCCGCACTCGAATCCCGCTGGTACGCCGAGTGGGACAAGCGCGGCTACTTCGCCGCGGGGTCGCACGTAAAAACAGGGACGGAATCGCAGCCCTACGTCATCCAGTTCCCGCCGCCCAACGTGACGGGCACCCTGCACATGGGTCATGCGTTCAACCAGACCATCATGGATGGCCTGATCCGCTACCACCGCATGTTGGGCGACGACACCGTCTTCATTCCGGGGACGGACCACGCCGGCATCGCCACGCAGATCGTGGTTGAAAGACAGCTCGACGCCCAGAAGGTTTCGCGCCACGACCTCGGCCGCGAGAAATTCGTCGAGAAAGTGTGGGAATGGAAGGAAAAGTCGGGCAACGCCATCACCGGCCAGGTGCGCCGCCTGGGCGCCTCGGCCGACTGGCCGCGCGAATACTTCACCATGGACGAACGCATGTCGCGCGGCGTGGTGGAAACCTTCGTGCGGCTGCATAAACAGGGCCTGATCTACCGCGGCAAGCGCCTGGTCAACTGGGATCCCAAGCTGCTGACGGCCGTGTCCGACCTGGAAGTCCAGTCGGAAGAAACCGACGGCCACATGTGGCACATCCTCTACCCCTTCGTCGACGGTCCGCAGACCATCGTCGACAAGGACGGCCAGACGGTCACCCTGCGCGGCATGACCATCGCCACCACCCGCCCCGAGACCATGCTGGCCGACGGCGCCCTGTGCGTGCACCCCGAAGACCCGCGCTACAAGCACCTGGTCGGCAAGGAAGTCGAACTGCCGCTGTGCGACCGCAACATCCCCATCATCGCGGATGACTTCGTCGACCCCGAATTCGGCACCGGTTGCGTCAAGATCACCGGCGCGCACGACTTCAACGACTACGCCTGCGCGATGCGCCACGACCTGCCGCTGATCGTGATCTTCACGCTCGACGCGCACATCAACGAGAACGGCCCCAAGCAATTCCAGGGCATGGAGCGCTACGAAGCACGCAAGGCCGTGGTCGCCCAGCTGGAAGCCGAGGGCTACCTTGTCAAGGTCGAGCCGCACAAGATGATGCAGCCCAAGGGCGACCGCACCGGCGTCGTGCTCGAGCCCATGCTGACCGACCAGTGGTTCGTCGCCATGAGCAAGCCGGCCCCCGAGGGCACGCTCAACCCGGGCAAGAGCATCACCGAAGTGGCGCTGGAAGTCGTGGCCGACGGCCGCATCCAGTTCTACCCGGACAACTGGACCACCATCTACAACCAGTGGCTCAACAACATCCAGGACTGGTGCATTTCGCGCCAGCTGTGGTGGGGTCACCAGATTCCCGCCTGGTACGCGGAAGACGGCCAGGTGTTCGTCGCCCACGACGAGGCCGAAGCGATCCAGCAGGCCCGCGCCGCTGGCGTCACCGGCGAGCTCAAGCGCGATCCGGACGTGCTCGACACCTGGTTCTCGTCTGGCCTGGTGCCCTTCACCACGCTCGGCTGGCCCGACAAGACGCCCGACCTGGAACGCTACCTGCCGTCCAGCGTGCTGGTCACTGGCTTTGACATCATCTTCTTCTGGGTCGCGCGCATGGTCATGCTGACCACCCACCTGACCGGCCAGATCCCGTTCAAGCACGTCTACGTGCACGGCCTGATCCGCGACGCCGACGGCCAGAAGATGAGCAAGTCCAAGGGCAACACGCTCGACCCGGTCGACCTGATCGACGGCATCGACCTGGACGGCCTGGTGGCCAAGCGCACCTACGGCCTGATGAACCCCAAGCAGGCCGGCGCCATCGAAAAGGCGACGCGCCGCCAGTACCCGGATGGCATCCCCGCCTTCGGCACCGACGCGCTGCGCTTCACCATGGCCGCCTACGCGACCCTGGGCCGCAACATCAACTTCGACCTGAAACGCTGCGAGGGCTACCGCAACTTCTGCAACAAGCTCTGGAACGCCACCCGTTTCGTGCTGATGAACACCGAAGGCCACGACCTGACCGGCCCGGACGCGGGTGAAACCTCGTTCGTCGACCGCTGGATCGTCAGCCAGTTGCAGGCGCTGGAAGCCGAGGTGGCGCGCGGCTTTGCCGACTACCGCTTCGACAACATCGCCAACGCGCTGTACCGCTACGTCTGGGACGAATACTGCGACTGGTACCTGGAACTGGCCAAGGTGCAGATCCAGACCGGCACGCCGGCCCAGCAGCTGGGCACGCGCCGCACGCTGATCCGCGTGCTCGAAGGCGTGCTGCGCCTGGCCCACCCGATCATTCCGTTCATCACGGAAGAACTGTGGCAGAAGGTCTCGGTGGTGGCAGGCAAGCGCCAGGAAGGCGTGGCCGACAGCGTCAGCGTGCAGCCGTACCCGCAGGCCAACCCTGCCGCCGTGGACACGGCCGCCGAGGCCGACGTGGCCGAGCTCAAGGCCCAGGTCGAGGCCGTGCGCGCGCTGCGCGGCGAGATGAACCTGTCGCCGGCCCAGAAGGTGCCGCTGTGCGCCCAGGGCGATGTGCCCACGCTGACGCGCAACGCCCCTTACCTGGCCGCGCTGGCCAAGCTCAGCCAGGTCGACGTGCTGGACGCGCTGCCCGACGCCGGCGCGCCGGTGCAGGTGGTCGGCGCCAGCCGCCTGATGCTGCACGTCGAGATCGACGTCGCCGCCGAACGCGTGCGCCTGGATAAGGAAATCGCGCGCCTGGAAGGCGAGATCGCCAAAGCCAATGGCAAGCTGTCCAACGCCAGCTTCGTCGAACGCGCCCCGGCCGCCGTGGTCGAGCAGGAAAAGGCCCGCGCGGCTCAATTCGGCGAGACGCTGCAAAAGGTGCGCGAACAACGCGGCAAGCTGGGCAACTGAGGACGCGCCGGGCCTGGCGGGCGATGCCCCCACGGCCCTCGACTGGCGGCGACTGCCCCGAGCCCCGGACCTCGTCCGGGGCTTTTTCATGCCGCGCCGCCTTCCTTCCTAGACGCCGCCGTCGGTCATTCGGTACCACGTCACCACGGCATTGACGTAAAGGCGACGCAAGCCATACAGCGGAAACGGCTTTATCGGCGACAGGGGCACCGGCAGCGCCTTGGGATCGCCGCTGACCAGGTATTGCGCCATCGCCCGCCCCATGCTGGTCTGCAGGCCCACGCCGCGCCCCTGGCAGCCGATGTCCACCAGCAGACCCGGCTGCGGCTCGTGCAGGTGCGGCAGGTAGTCGCGGGTAATGGCCACCCGGCCGCACCAGCGGTACTCGAACGGCGTGCCGGCCACTTGCGGGAACATCTTCACCATCACTCTTTCGAGATGAGCCCAGTCCTGCGCGCCGCGGGGTTCGCGGAAAGGCCCGCGCCCGCCCATCAACAGCCGGCCCTGATGATCGAGGCGGAAATAAAGCAGCAGGTTGCGGGTGTCGGATGTGACCTGGCCTTCCGGGAAAATGCCCGCGCGCACGCGCTCGGGCAGCGGCTGCGTGGCCACCTGAAAGGTATTGGCATCGATGATCGAGGGCTTCAGGCCAGGCAGGAGATCGGCGCCATAAGCATTGGTGCACATCACCACGCGGTCGGCGACCACGCTGGCGCCGCCGGCGGTGGTGGCGGTCCACTTGCCGCCATCGCGCTTGAGCCCGGTGACGGGCGTGTCGGTGTGGATCACCGCCCCCGCGTTCAAGGCGGCCCGCGCCAGGCCGCGCGCATAACTCAGCGGCTGCACCGCGCCCGCGCGCCGGTCGATCCAGCCCCCCAGATAGCGGTCGGTGCCGATCAGGCGCGCCACCTGCGCCTTGTCCAGCGGTTGCGCGTCGGCGCCGTGGCGCGCCCATTGCGCGGCTCTGGCGTGCGCCAGTTCCAGCGCAGCGGGGGTGTGGGCGCCCTGGATCCAGCCGCTGCGCACATGCGGCACGTCCATTGCGTGCCGCTCGATCAGGTTGAACACCGAATCGGCGGTGGCGCCGGCGAAGCGCACCAGGCGTTCACCCCGCTCGCCGCCGAACATCGACACCAGCGCATCGGGATCGTACTTGAGGCCGGGAATGACCTGGCCGCCGTTGCGACCCGAGCCGCCGAAGCCGATCTCGCGCGCCTCCAGCAGCACCACCCTCACGCCCTGCTCGGCCAAGTGCAGCGCGGTGCTCAGGCCGGCATAGCCGCCGCCCACCACCAGCACGTCGGCCTGCGCGGACTGCGTCAGCGGTTGCGTGGCCGGTGGCGGCGCCGCGGTGGCGGCCCAGAGCGAAGGAGCGAGCGGAAACGGCGTCTGCGACATGAAGATTCCTTACATGGGATGCAGCACGCGTCGCAGGAAATCCTGCGTGCGCGGGTGCTGCGGATGATTCAGCACTTCACGGGCGGCACCCTGCTCCACCATCACGCCGCCATCGAAGAACATGACTCGATCGGCCACCTCGCGCGCGAAGCTCATCTCGTGCGTCACGACAACCATGGTCATGCCGGCCTCGGCCAGCTTGCGCATCACGCCCAGCACGTCGCCCACCAGTTCGGGGTCGAGCGCCGAGGTCGGTTCGTCGAACAGGATAGCCTTGGGCTGCATGGCCAGCGCCCGCGCGATCGCCACGCGCTGCTGCTGGCCGCCGGACAGCTGCGGCGGATGCGCGTCCGCCTTGTCCGCCAGACCAACGCTGGCCAGCAGCTCCCGGCCATGCTCGAGCGCCCGCGCGCGCGGCTCGCCCTTCACGTAGATGGGCCCTTCCACCACGTTTTCCAGCGCGGTGCGATGGGGAAAGAGATTGAAGCGCTGGAACACCATCGCCACCTGCGTGCGGATCGAAACGATGGACGGCGCGTCACAATCCACCAGTTCGCCATCCACCGTGATGCGTCCGGCGTTGTAACGTTCCAAGCCATTGATGCAACGCAGAATGGTGGACTTGCCGGAGCCGGATGGCCCGATCACGCACACCACCTCGCCCTTGCTGACCTCGGCGTCGATGCCTTTTAGCACCTCCAGCGACCCGAAGCTCTTGCGCACGCCCTTGAGTTCGATCATTTGGCGGCACTCCTTTTTTCCAGGTGCCGCACCAGCAGGATCAACGGCACGCACATCACCAGGTACATCAACGCCACCAGCGAGAACACGGTGGCGTTCTTGAAGGTGGACACCGCGATCAGCTTGCCCTGCAGGGCAAGCTCGGCCACCGTGATGGTGGAAGCCTGCGACGAATCCTTCAGCATCATGATCATGATGTTGCCGTAGGGCGGCAGCACGATCTTGACGGCTTGCGGCAGCACCACGCGGCGCATGGTCATGCTCCAGCTCATGCCCATCGCCATGGCTGCCTCGATCTGGCCACGGTCGATGGCCTCGATACCGGCGCGAAAGTTCTCGGCCTGATAGGCCGAGTAGGCGATGCCCAGGCCGATGATGGCGGCCTGCAGCGCGGTCAGCGCAATGCCCATGTCCGGCATCACGAAGTAGATGTAGAACAGCAAAACAATGATCGGAATGCCGCGCAACAGATTGATTACGCCCGCGCTGAACTTGGACAGGTACTTGTTGCCGGACACGCGCATCAGCGCCCACACCAGTCCGAGCAACGTGGACAGCACCAGCGAGCCCAACGTCACCAGAATGGTGAGCTTGGCGCCCTCCAGCAATATCGGCAGATACTCCGCCGCGTCTTTGAAGAATTCCGTCATGACTCCATCCATCCCGGCCGGGGCCGGTTGACACAGGAAAATGCCCGCCTGAATGCCGCGAGGCGCGCATCAACACGCCGCGCAACGCCACCGGGACGGACGCGCCGCCCCGGGGCCGCTGGCGAACGAGACGAGCGTTGCCCTGGCCGGCCCAAGCCGGCCGAGCCCCATCAACTGGCGCTCAGCCCCCACTTCTTGAGAATCCGATCAATCGTGCCATCGGCCTTCAACTTGGCCAGCGCCTTGTTGATGCGTTCGAGCAAGGCGGTATCGTCCTTGCGCGTGGCCAACCCCAGGCTGCCCATGACGGTGGGCTGGTAGGACTGCGCCATCTTCAGGTTGGGGTAGTTGCCCTGGGTCAGGATATAGGCGGCGATGGGATAGTCCATGAAGCCCCCCTGGATGCGGCCGGCATTGGCGTCGCGCATCATGTCCGGTGGGTTGTCGTAGAGCTTCACTTCCTTGAACATGCCGCTTTTCTGGATCGGCTCGACGAAGGCGGTGCCGACCTGCACGCCGACTGTCATGCCTTTCATGTCGGCGAAGGACTTGTATTCCTTGTTGTCGCTCTTGAGCACCATCAAGCCCTCGCCGTAGCGATAGACCGGCTCGGAAAAACTCACTACCTGCTGCCGCTGGGGCGTAATGAACATAGCGGCCGAAACGATGTCGATACGCTTGGAAGTCAGCGAACCGATCAAGGCGGAAAATGCCATGGGTTCGATCTGCACCTCGAAACCGGCCTCCCTGCCGACCGCCTTGATGATATCGACCATCACCCCCTCGATGGAGTTGGTCTTGGTATCGAGAAACGTGAACGGACTGCCGGTGGGCGTGGACCCGACCTTCAATACCGTCTGGGCCTGCGCGGCCGTAGCCGTGGACAATGCTGCGAATACAGAGACAACCAAAGTCTTGAATTTCATGACATTTCCTCATCTTGGCAAAAAACCCGGGCCCGGCCCGGAAGGCGGATGATCCCCCTGCGTCATCGCGCCGCTCTACCGCGCGCGCTTTCACGGCGGCGGTTGCATCCCGTCCCCCGCGGCTTGATTGATATTCGAGATGGCCCAGATGACTTCGGTCACCTGTGAACCGGGATTGCGCCAGCGGCGCGGCGTGCTGCTGGCATAGCAGAAGCTGTCGCCCTCCTTGAGCAGCACGACACGGTCACCCACCCACAATTCGAGCGCCCCTTTGAGCACCACGCCGATCTGTTCGCCCTGCCCTGTCACGAACAGTTCATTGCCCGTCGAGCCGCCCGGCTCGATGGTGGCGCGGCACAGATCCATGCTGCGGCAGGCCGGCGGCGTGTACATCTCCTTGACAATGCCCTTTTCGCGCAGATCGATGTAGCGATGCGTGCCAGCGCGGGCGACGCGGCCGCCGTCCTCGCCTTCGGTGTGCTCGGCATTGCGCAGCAGCGTATTGACGGTAACGCCGAATTCGCGCGCCAGCGGATGCAGCATCTTGACCGACGCCGAGCTCAGGCCGCGCTCGATCTGGCTGAGCAGGCCCACCGACATGCCGCAGGCCTGCGCCACATCCGCCAGCGAGCGTCCATGCTGCTTGCGCAATTGACGCAACTGCTGGCCCAGCCACATGTCCACGGCGGATTCGGGACGCCCCGCCGCCAGCGCCGGCTTGGACAGCGGCGCATCGTCACGGGCAACGGAAGAGGATCGGCTCATATGAAAATTTCATTTTTATATAATTTTCAATACTAAGGAGCCAGACAAGCGGCGACAACCTAGGAGCATCCCTAGGCCGATATGGTCCTGAAGAATGGAACAAGGCGCGCAGTGTGGGCGCGCAGGCCCCGAAATGCGGACAGAGGTTCCCAGCGCAAGGCCGGGAGGGCGCGAGCGGACTCAGGAAGCCTTGGGTCTGGCGCCGCGACGGCGCTTGGCGGGCAATGGCGGCAGCGGCGTGCCGGCCAGTTCCGCCAGAAAGCGTTCGTCGGCCAGCGACAGCCATCCCTGGGCGCGAGCCGATTCAATCAATTCGGGACGCCGCGCGGCGGTCAGCGCCAGCGAGCGCTCGCGCCGCCAGCGCGAGATGTTGGCATGGTGGCCGCTGAGCAGCGGCGCCGGCACGGGCGCGCCCTCGTAGACTTCGGGGCGCGTGTAGTGCGGACTGTCCAACAGACCGGACAGCGTATCGTTGAAAGAATCCTGCAATGCGGAGTCGCCGTCGTTCAGCACGCCCGGCAGCAGGCGCACCGCGGCATCGATCACGGCAAGGGCCGCGATTTCACCGCCGGACAGCACGAAGTCGCCCAGGGAAATCTCGTGCGTAACGCAACGCTCGATGAAGCGCTGGTCGACGCCTTCGTAGCGACCGCAGATGAGAATAAGGCCGTCGCTGGCGGCCAGCGCCTCGGCGCCGGCCTGGTCGTAGCGCTTGCCTACGGGTGCGAGCAGCGCCACCGCGGCCGGCGCCAGACCCTGGGCCGCGCGAGCCGCCTGAGCGGCATTGACGGCGGCCTCCAGCGGCGCGGCCATCATTACCATGCCGGGACCACCGCCATAGGGGCGGTCATCCACGGTACGGTGGGGATCGTTGGTGAAATCGCGGGGATTCCACGCATGCAGCGCCCAGCGGCCCTGGGCATGGGCGCGGCCAGTGACGCCGAGGTCACGCACCACCCCGAACATCTCGGGAAAGAGCGTCACGACGTCAATGCGCATCAGAGATCCGCGGGCCAGTCGCTATCGATGCGGCGCGCGGCCAGATCGACGGCATGGATATGCGCGCGCACGAACGGAACGAGCATGTCGGCGGGCTTTCCCTTGGCGTTGAGGATGAACTCGGGGCCGTCGCCCCCTTCCTTCTGGCGCAAGACCTTCAAGACGGCATGGGCGCCGTTGTCGAAGACCTCGTCGACCACGCCGATGAGCGCGGCCTCGCCGTCCGCCGTGGTGTACAGCGAACAACCAATGAGATCGACCCAGTAGTATTCGTCTTCTTCGGGCGCGGGGAAGGAACCCCGCGGCGCCTGCACGGAAAACCCGCGCAGTGCTTCGGCCTGGTCGCGATCGGAAATGCCCGCCAGTTGCGCCACCACGGTGGCCCCTTGCGAACGGGCTTGCACGACTTTGTATGCGATAGGTACAGACGCGACAGCGCCCCGCGCCAATTCAGGCACAGGGCGAGTCAACCACCATTGAGAAGCTGAGCGCAGCACTTCGGCATTGGCCGAATGCGGCTGCACCTTGACCCAGCCTTTCACACCGTAGGCCGCACTGATGCGGCCCAGCTCGATCAAGTCCGCAGGCGCCGCGTTGGAAGTGGCGGCATCAGACATGTCGGGCTATCGGTTTCGTACAGCGTAGCTGGAAACTAGCTAGGTTCAGGCGTGCGACGCGGGCATTAAGCCGCGGCGGAAACCTTGGCCGAGTAGTCCTTGACCAGACGCTCGACGGCCGGCGACAGCTGTGCGCCATTGCTGGTCCAGTGTTGCACGCGATCCAGCGAGATGCGCAGGTTTTCAGCGCCTTCGTTGCCGACGGGGTTGTAGAAACCCACGCGCTCGATGAAACGGCCGTCGCGACGGTTGCGCGAATCGGTGGCCACCAGGTTGTAGAACGGACGCTTCTTGGACCCACCGCGGGCCAGGCGAATCACCACCATAGGTAATCCCTTGAATTAGTTGTGAAAAACGGGAAATTCTAGCACTTAAACACGCCATCTGGCAAATGCGCATGCCGAATACCGGGAGCTGCGGCGCGATTCATACGCGAAAACGCCACATATGCGCCGCATACGGTATTCTACAAAACAAAATACGGGCCAAAGCCCGCCCTGACCAGTGCGTTTGAAGCATACACCCGATTGGAGCGATCGGAATGTCATCCTGCGCCACGTCCCCAAGCCCGATGCCATTGGCTGTGTCGCCATGGCGCCTCCCGCTTCCGCCCGTATACGCCGCGCGCCTGCCCAAGCGTCCCCGCTTTCGTCCGGATTGATCGCGCCCCGCTCTCCTGCCGTCTCCCGGCTACCGCGTTCTCCCCTGCATTCCCCCCAACTTCCTCTACCGGAGGGTGCTACACCATGAAGAACCGTAAAACTGTCTTCACTCCCGTTGCACGCTTGGCGGCCCTGGGCTTGCTGGCCGGCACGCTGGCCTTGCCGCTGGCGGCGCAGGCCCGGGTGGTCGGCGCGGCGCTGACCACCGCGACCGGCAAAGTCACCGCAGTCGATCCGGCCACCCGCACCATCACCCTGCAAGGCGCCAACGGCAATGTGGTGGATATCCATGCGGGCCCGGACATACGCAACTTCAAGCAAATCAAACCGGGTGATTCGCTGACGCTGGATTACTACGAGTCGGTCGTGGTCGCGGTGCGTCCGGCGGGCTCCGGCGCCCCCGAGGTCGTCACCCAGACGGCCGGCACGCGCAGCGCCCAGGGCGCCAAGCCCGGCGGCGCGATGGGCAGGCAGACCACCATCACCGCCGAAATCTGGCATATCAACAAAAGCGCCAACCTGGTGACCCTGAAAGGCCCACGGGGAGGACTGCGCACGATCCAGGTACGGGACCCCGCCCTGCAGGACCGGCTGGCGCAACTCAAGGAGGGCGACCTGGTGGATTTCACCATCACGCAGGCGGTGGCGGCGGCAATCCACAAATAGACTCAGCACCCGCGCAAGCAAAAAGGCCAGCCTTGGGGAGAGGCTGGCCTTTTGTTGATACCCGCGCGCCGCTAGCGGCGGCGCAGGAAATGCACGCCGCGTCCGTCCGCCTCATGCTGCGCAACCAGCGCATTGCCGCTCTGACGCGCAAACGCCTGGAAATCGCGAATGGCATTGCGGTCGGTGGTGAGCACGCGCAGCACCTGGCCGCTTTCCATCTGCGCCAGGGCCTTCTTGGCGCGCAGGATGGGCAGCGGGCATGTCAGCCCGCTGGCATCCACTTCATGGTCAAAGGACGGCGCCGGCGCGCCAGCCGCGTTATCCATGTCAGAGGCGTTCATCGACCCACTGCTGCACGCTGGCGATCGCGGCGGGCAACGCCGCCAGGTCGGAGCCGCCACCCATGGCCATGTCCGGACGGCCGCCGCCCTTGCCGCCCACCTGGCTGGCAACGAAGCCCACCAGATCGCCGGCCTTGATACGGTTGGTCAGATCGGCCGTGACGCCGCCGACGACGCTGATCTTGCCATCGGCCGAGCCGGTGGCCAGCAGCACCACGGCGGGCTTGAGGCGGTCCTTCAGGTTGTCGACCATGCCGCGCAGGGCCTTGGGGTCGACGTCGCCGATGCTGGCGGCCAGCAGCTTGATGCCCTTGACTTCGACGGCCGCGGAGCTGGCCAGGTCGTTGCCGGCACTGGCGGCGAGCTTGCTGCGCGATTGCTCCAGGTCTTTCTCGAGCTGCTTGACCTGGTCCTGCACCTGCGCGATGCGGGCCGGCAGGTCGGCGGGCGTGCTGCGCAACATGCCGGCCACCTGGGCCAGCAAGGCGCTCTGGTTCTGCACCCAGGCCAGGGCGTTGTCGCCGGTGATGGCCTCGATACGGCGCACGCCGGCGGCCACGCCGCCTTCGGACACGATCTTGAACAGGCCGATGTCGCCGGTGCGGCTGACGTGGGTGCCACCGCACAGTTCACGCGAGAAACCGATGTCGAGCACGCGCACGGTGTCGCCGTACTTTTCGCCGAACAGCGCCATGGCGCCACCCTTGACGGCGTCATCGTAAGCCATGACCTGGGCCACCGTGGGCTGGTTGGCAAGGATCTCGGCGTTGACGATGGCCTCGACGCGGGCGATCTGCTCGGCCGTCAGGGGTGCGTCCTGCGCGAAGTCGAAACGGGTCTTGTCGGGATCGACCAGCGAGCCGCGCTGCTGCACGTGCGAGCCCAGCACCTGGCGCAGGGCCTTGTGCATCAGGTGGGTTGCCGAGTGGTTGCGCACGGTGCGGGCGCGGCGCACCGCGTCCACGCGTGCCAGCAAGGTGTCGCCCACCGCCAGCTTGCCCTCTTCCAGCGTGCCGTGATGGCCGAACACACCGGATTGGATCTTGAGCGTGTCGCCCACGGCGAAGCGCACGCCGGCGGCTTCGAGCAGGCCGGTGTCACCAACCTGGCCGCCGGACTCGGCGTAGAACGGGGTGGCGTCCAGCACCACCACGGCGCTCTGGCCAGCCTGCACCTGCTGCACCTGGGTGCCGTCGACGTACAGGGCGGTGACCTTGACGTTGTCGAGTTCGAGCTTTTCGTAGCCTTCGAAACGCGTTTCCGCGCCTTCGTAGCTCAGGCCCTCGGCCATCTTGAACTTGCCCGCGGCACGGGCCTGGTCGCGTTGGCGTTCCATGGCGACTTCGAAGCCGGCCATGTCGACGTCGACTTCGCGTTCGCGGCAGATGTCGGCGGTAAGGTCCACCGGGAAACCGTAGGTATCGTACAGCGTGAACAGCGTGGTGCCATCCAGCTGGCCGCCCTTGGGCACGTTGGCCAGCGCGCCATCGAGGATGCGCATGCCGTGTTCCAGTGTTTCGCCGAAGCGTTCCTCTTCCTGCTTGAGCACCTGCGCCACGCGTTCGGCGGTGGCGGCCAGCTCGGGATAGGCCTCGCCCATTTCGGCGACCAGGTCAGGCACCAGGCGGTGGAAGAACGGCTTGGTCTGGCCCAGCTTGTAGCCATGGCGCAGCGCGCGGCGCACGATGCGGCGCAGCACGTAGCCGCGGCCTTCGTTGCTGGGAATGACGCCGTCGACGATCAGGAACGAGCAGGCGCGGATGTGGTCTGCGATGACCTTGAGCGAATTGTTCGTAAGGTCCTGGACGCCGGTTTCCCGCGCGGCGGCTGCGATCAGGTGCTGGAACAGGTCGATTTCGTAGTTGGAATGGACGTGCTGCAGCACGGCCGCGATGCGCTCCAGGCCCATGCCGGTATCGACACAGGGGCGCGGCAGGCGCGGCATGTTGCCGGCGGCATCGCGCTCGAACTGCATGAACACCAGGTTCCAGATCTCGATGTAGCGGTCGCCGTCTTCCTCCGGCGAGCCCGGGGGGCCGCCCCAGATCTCGGGGCCGTGGTCGTAGAAGATTTCCGAACACGGGCCGCAGGGTCCGGTGTCGGCCATCTGCCAGAAGTTGTCCGACGCGTAGCGCGCGCCCTTGTTGTCGCCGATGCGGATGATGCGCTCGGCCGGCACGCCGACTTCCTTGGCCCAGATGTCATAGGCCTCGTCGTCTTCCTGGTAGACGGTGACCCAGAGCTTCTCGGCCGGCAGCTTGTAGACCTGCGTCAGCAGTTCCCAGGCGTACTGGATGGCGTCGCGCTTGAAGTAGTCGCCGAAGCTGAAATTGCCCAGCATTTCGAAGAACGTATGGTGGCGGGCGGTGTAGCCCACGTTCTCCAGGTCGTTGTGCTTGCCACCGGCGCGCACGCTGCGCTGCGACGAGGTGGCCCGTGTATACGACCGCGATTCCTTGCCCGTGAAGACGTCCTTGAACTGGACCATGCCCGAGTTGGTGAAAAGCAGGGTCGGGTCGTTGCCCGGCACGAGCGACGACGAAGGAACGATGGTGTGTCCCTTGGACTTGAAGAATTGCAGGAACTGCTGGCGAATCTCGGAGGATTTCATCGTGGATGAAGCAGGATTTAGGCGAATCGTTGATTATAAGGGGTTGTCGGCCTCTTGCACCTTGGGGAACGTCCGGCCGCCGACGTCCGGACCGCGCTGCGCCCGCGCGACCAGGCGGCCGCCCCGGAATGTCAGGGCCTCCCACGTGCCCGCCAGCACCATATAAGGCGCTCGCCACGCATAGGGCAGCACCTGCTCGCCGCCGGGCCCGGCGCCAAATATGGCCGGCACCGCCTGCCCTGGCGCGAACTGCAGCCAGGTTTCGCGGCCATCGTCGAACACCTGCATGGGCGCCACGGCGGCATCGCCGGACAGGCGCCAATCGAAATGAAAGCCGTGCGCGGCCGGCTCGCCCGGCCGCCAGCCCGGCCCGGCAAACGCCTCTGGTCCGGGCGATGGCGCGCAACCGGCCAGTACCGCCAACGCGGCCGCCCGAAGAAGTATCCGTACCATGGCATCGCCTCCCGCGTAACGGCGATCCAACAACGGACCGCATCGGCTACATGATGGCGGCGCGCCGGCCGCGCGGGTAGACCGGCATATACGCATGGATCGGATCGCCCCACCCGGCGCCGGCCGCGGGCAACAAAAAGCCCGGTTCGGAAACCGGGCTTGCGGGCGAATACTGGCCGGCGCTCATCGCACCGGCCAGCGAACTGGCCTTAACGCTGCGCGGCGATGCTGCGCGCCTGGCTGGCGGCGTTGTTCAAGGCCGCCACCGGCGGCGTCTTGCCCTCGAACGCATCGTTGAGCTGCTGGTTGAACACCGGCTCGATGCGGTCATAGTGGGCCATGCGAAAACCGCGGCTGTTGGCCACCGGACGGTTGCTCATGGAAGCGACCACCGCCTGGGCGCCCGGAATGCGCTTGTAGAACGACACGTCCGAGGCGCGGAAGGCGGCTTCGGTCAGAGGCAGGTAGCCGGTGCGCTGGTGCCATTCGGCCGCGACCACGGGCTTGGACAGCCAGGCCAGGAACTGCGCCGTGGCCTTCTCTTCGGCCTGCGGATGGCCGCCAAGCGCCCACAGCGCCGAACCGCTGACGAACGGCTGGCCGCCATTCTTGGTGACCTGGTCGTAGTAGGGCAGCGGCGCGACGCCGAACGACAGCGACTTGGTGTTCAGGAATTGGCCGAACGAACCCGAATTGCCGGTCAGCACGGCGCATTCGCCCTTGGCGAAGAGCTTGTCGGCGGCGTTGTCGGCGGAGTGCGCCATGAACAGCAGCGAACGCTTCCAACTGACCATGAGCGAAACATGGCGCATGTAGAGCGTGTCGAACTGCATCGCCGGCGCGGCGCTCTTCTTGGTGATGGCGTCCAGGCCGTTGTTGTTGCTGGTGTACGGCTGGTTATTGACCGGCGCCAGATTCTCCAGGTGGATCGCCACCTGGTCGCTCGACGCGTAGGGACAGTCGAGATCGGCCACATCGCGCAGCTTCAGCAATTCGCCCTGCAGGCCGGTCCAGGTACGGGCAGGCTTGTCCGGATCGAGGCCGGCCTTCTTGTAGGCGGCGGTGTTGTAGAACATCACCGGAATCTCGGCCATCCAGGGGAAGGCCAGCAGGCGGCCCTTGCCGTCCCGGACGAAGCTGCTGGTGGCCGGCACGAACCAGTTCAGGTCCTTGACCGGATACTTGGCCAGCAATTCGTACATCGGCAGGATGGCCTTGTGCTCGGCCACGACTTCCGGCGAATGATTGTCGTTCAGTTGCACCAGGTTGGGGGCCTTCTTGGCCTTGACCGCGGCGGTCGCCTCCTGCTGCAGTTGCGCCTGCGTCGGGAAGGCGCGCAGGACCACTTTGACCTGATCCTGTTCCTTGTTGTACTGCTTGGCCAGCTTCTCGAACTCGGCCTTGTTCGCGTCCGGCAGGGTATGCCAGACCTGGATTTCAACGGGTGCCGCGTGGACCGCGCCCGCGACCGCCATGGCGGCGCCAAACACCCACGTCCGCCGGCTGGCGAACAGTGCGCGGGCAACGCCCGCCAATTGCAATTTCTTCATAGGTTCATAGACCAAGAAAAGGGAATTCCGGTTCTGGACGACGTCCGCTCAGCAGATCGGCCAGCGCCCGGCCCGAGCCGACGCCCATCGTCCAGCCGAGAGTACCGTGTCCGGTATTGATATACAAATTGGGGATATGGCTGCGGCCGATGATGGGCACGTTCGAGGGGGTGGACGGGCGCAGGCCCGACCAGTAACTGACGCGCTCGAAGTCGAGCGCGTCGGGAAAGAGTTCGCGGGCCAGCCGCGTCATGGCCTCGCAGCGGCCGGTATTGAGTTCGCGCGAGTAGCCCGACAATTCCGCCGTGCCGGCCATGCGCAGGCGGTCGCCCAGGCGCGAGAACACCACTTTGTGGCTGCTGTCCGTCAGGCTGACCGTGGGCGCGCCGTCAGGCTTCAGGACCGGGAAGGTGGCCGAATAGCCCTTGGCCGGATAGACATTGCACGGGATGCCCAGCGGCCGCAGCAGCGACGGGCTGAAACTGCCCATCGCCACGACGTAGGCGTCGGCCGCCAGGCTGGCGTAGCGGCCATCGGGTTCGATCAGCTCCACGCCCTGCACCGCGCCAGCGTGCGTGACCAGGCGCGTGACGCGGGTGCTGTAGCGGAATTCGACGCCGGCCCGCGCGCAGCGCTCGGCCAGGGCCACCGTGAACAGGTGGACGTCGCCGCTTTCGTCCTCGGGGGTGTAGTCGCCGCCGACGATCGTGCCGCGATGCGGTGCCAGCGCCGGCTCGATGGCAACCACCTCGTCGGCCGACACCACCCGCCGCTCGACGCCGAAATCGCGCATCAGGCCGGCAGCGCGCTGGGAATTCTCGAACTCGTGGGGATCGCGGTAGAAATTCAGGATGCCGCGCTCGAGGTGGTCGTACTCGATGCCCAGTTCGGCGCGCATGCCGCGCAAGGTGGCGCGGCTGTACTCGGCCATGCGGACCATCGCGCGGATGTTCGGCGCCAGGCGGCCCGGCAGGCATTCGCGCAGGAACGCCAGGCCCCACATCCACTGGCGCCAATCCAGTTGCGGACGGAACAGCAGCGGCGCGTCATCCTGGAACATCCACCGGAGCAGTTTCAGCGGCGCCTGCGGATTGGCCCAGGGCTCGGCGTACGAAACCGAAATCTGCGCGCCGTTGGCAAGGCTGGTCTCCTGGGCAGGTCCGGTGCAGCGGTCGATGACCACGACCTCATGGCCGGCCTGGCTCAGCCACCAGGCGCTGGAGATTCCGATGATGCCGCTACCCAATACCGCTACTTTCATGCCCGCATTGCTCCCTGCGTACCCATCGGGCCGTGGACACGATGTCCGCGCCCCATGGCAAGCCGCTGCCAAGATGACACCGCAGTTTACCCCGGCGCCCCGCCCTCGCCTACGGCGCGGGACATGAAAAAAGGGGAGGAACGTCGGGGCCCGAGACCGGCGCCGGATTCCTCCCCCCTTGCCAGGGCGCGCCCCGCTTCGGATCAGCCCGCGGCCTTCGCCAGATCGGCCTCGGACGTGAAGGCGTCCGCATAGAACTCTTCAGGCGGCAGGCCGCACTGGGCGCTGAATTCGCGCCGGGCGGCATCGACCATGGGCGGCGCGCCGCAGGCATACACCTGGTGGCCGGACATGTCGGCGATGTCGCGCATCACGGCGTCATGCACGAAACCGTCGCGGCCAGTCCAGCCATCTTCCTCGAGCGCGTTGGAAACCACCGGCACATAGCGGAAATCCGGCAGGTCGCGCGCCCATGACCGGGCCAGCTCGTCCATGTACAGGTCGCGCGGGCGGCGCCCCCCCCAGTAGAGCGCGACCGGACGCCGGATGTTCTTGTGGATCATGTGCTCGACGATTGCCTTGACCGGCGCGAAACCCGTGCCGCTGGCCAGCAGGATGATCGGCTTGTCGCTGTCTTCGCGCAGGAAGAACGACCCGAACGGACCTTCCAGGCGCAGGATTTCGCGCTCTTTCATCTGCGTGTCACCGGCGCCGAACACGTGATCGGTGAACACGCCCCCCGGCAGGTGACGGATGTGCAGTTCCAGCGGGCTGCCGGTATGCGGCGCGCCGGCCATGGAGTAGCTGCGGCGGCGGCCGTCCTTGAGAATGATCTCGATGTACTGGCCGGCGTAATAGCGGAACTGCTCCGACGCCGGCAGTTGCAGCTTGAGCACGACCACGTCCGGCGCCGCCTTCTCCATCGTTTGTACGCGCGAGGGCAGCTTGCGGATCTGGATGTCGCTGGCCAGGCGCACTTCGGTGGACTCGACCACCATGTCGGAGGCGGGCCGGGCCTGACAGAACAGGGTATAGCCGTCGGCCAGTTCCTCGGGCGACAGGATCTGCGCGGGATACTGGCCGGCGTCGAATTCCCCGGACACCACTTTGCCCTTGCAGGTGGAGCAGGCGCCGTTGCGGCAGCTATAGGGCAGCACGATGCCGGCGGCCAGGGCGCCGTCGAGCACGGTCTGGCCGGGCTCGACCGGGAATTGATGCTTGCTGGGTTGGATGATGACCTGGAAGCTCATGATGAAACGTATCAGGGGGGATCAGGGTTTACGGCGCATCGGCGGACGCGCCGCGCGGCCCGGCCTCAGGCCGGGAACTTGCGGATTTCCTTGACGCGATTGGCGTCGTCCACCAGCACGACCTGCGGCTTGTGGGTGGCGGATGCTTCTTCGGACATCGGTCCGTAGGTGCAGATGATCATCAGATCGCCGACCTGGGCGCGACGCGCCGCCGCGCCATTGAGCGAGATGATGCCGCTGCCGCGGGCGGCCTTGATGATGTAGGTATCGAAGCGCTCGCCGTTGTTGATGTTGTAGAGCTCGATACGTTCGAACTCGCGCATGCCGGCGGCGTCCAGCAGGTCTTCGTCGATGCCGCAGGAGCCTTCGTAGTGAAGGTCGGCTTCGGTGACCGTGACGCGGTGCAACTTGGCCCGCAGCATGATGCGTTGCATGATGGGAATGTCCTGGTATCGCGTGCCGGAACGCGATGTAATGCGATGAATGCGAAAATACCCGCGGCTGGCAAACCTGCGCGGGCATGCGGCCGGACGGCACCCGGTTTTGCCGTCGGCAGTCGGTATTCTATAGTTTTTGCGCCACGGGACGGCCCGCTGCGGCGTCCTCCGCCAAACGGCGGCATTGACCATAGCCGCGGCCAGCGGCCGGCTTCTTGCGTCCGCCGCCCTGGCGCCGGGCTTGGCAGCCTAGAAATCCAGCTCGATCTCGACCGGGTCGCCGACTTTCAGGCGCGCGCCGGCAGGCGCATCGACAATGGCGTTCTGGCCGAACACCACCCCGATCTCCAGATTGCGATAGCCCGCCAGTGTGCGACCCGGCTCATCGTGCTGCACGGCAGTGCGCTGGTCGATATCGGGAATCGAGCAGCGCGTGCACGGCTTGACGAACGCCATGCCGATCGCGCCGGTGGTGATCATGGCGGTATGGTCCTCCTCGAAGGCCTCCCATTCGCCCTGCACCACGATATTGGGCCGGAATCGGTCCATCGGCACCGGCGCCATGCCCTTGGCACGCAGGCGGGCGTTCAGATCGTCGAGCGAGGCCTGGTTCGCCACCAGCAGGGGGAAGCCGTCGGCAAAGCCGAAGAAGTGATCGCCCCCGAAACGGGCCGCCAGGCCAGGATGGCCGGCGCTCCATTGGTCCACCCATTCCGGCTTGGCCGGCCGCGTGGCGCCGGCATCGACCTTGTACAGGCGGCAAGGCGTCTTTAGAAAGTCCGAACACCACTGCGCGGCGGCCGCGCTTTCGCGACGCGCCTGGAGGGTGTCCTTCCACACGCCGACCGTTTCGACCCCGGCCTGCAAGGTCGAGCCGTCCAGCGGCACTGACAGGTCCGGCATGCCTGGCGCCGACAGGCGCAGCGCATCGGCCGAGAGCGCCGTGCGGATCAGGGCCATGGCAGGCCACTGGCGCTGCGTCATGAATTGGCCGTCGGCCGCCACCAACATCCAACGGCGATCATGCGCCAGGCCGGCGCGATCCAGCGGGGACTCGACCAGGTCGATGCCCGCACAGGATTTAACCGGGTAGATATGCAGGCTGAGGATACGGGCGGACATGGCGACGGTTTCCGGCAAGGCAAGGAGCGCAGAGCATAGCGGAAGGACGAAAAAAAGCCCAGGCCAAGGGCCTGGGCCGCGGCGCGGGCAAGCGCCGGGGGCAAATTGCCGGGTCGTCAGCCGCCAACCAGCTTCAGCGTGTCCAGCGGCGTCACCGCCTTGAACGCCTTGCGCGTGGCGATATGCTCCGGGCGCGGAGTCAGGCCGTACTTGGGCGGCTCCAGTGTGTTTTCCATGCTGTTGTAGACCATGAACACATTGGCGCGCGGCCACGGCGAGATGTTGCTGTTGGAGCCGTGCATGGTGTTGCAGTCGAAGAACACCACCGAGCCCGCCTTGGCGGTCATGGTGCGAATGCCGCCCTGCTCGACCAGCAGTTGCAGGCTGACCGGATCGGGCACGCCATACTCCTGCTTCTTGAGCGACTGCTTGTAGTGCTCGTTGGGCGTCTCGCCGACGCACGAAATGAACTGGCGATGCGACCCCGGCACCAGCATCAGCGGGCCGTTGCAGTCATTGTTCTCGGTCAGCAGCACAGAGCAGCTCAGCGCGCGCATCGACGGCATGCCGTCTTCCACGTGCCAGGTCTCGAAGTCGGAGTGCCAATAGAACTCCTTGCCCTTGAAGCCCGGCTTCATGTTGGCGCGGGACTGGTGAATGTAGACTTCCGAGCCCAGGATCTGGCGCGCCACGTTGACCAGACGCGGATCGCGCACCAGGCGCGCCAGCACCGGGTTGAGCACGTGCACCATGAAAATGGAGCGGACCGCGTTGCTGCCGGGCTCGGTGATCGACTCTTCGCGGCGGATGATCGACGGGTCGCGCGTCATGCGCTCGACCTCGGCCGACAACGCCTGCACTTCATCGGCGGAGAACAGGTTTTCCAACAGCAGGAAGCCGTCGCGCTCGTAGCTGCCGATCTGCTCGGCGCTCAAGGCGTCGGCGTACTTGCCGTCTTCGTAGACCACCGGATCCTGGCGGGAAATGATGGCGGAACTGCGATCCGTACGGGAGGCGTACGGATCCTGCGCAGGTGAGATCATGCGAACCTCCTTATATCAGGCCGCTTGGGCTTCGGCATCAGGCAAGGCGTAGACGCCTTCTTTGTCGTGCACTTCCTGGCCGGTCAGCGGCGGGTTGAAGACGCAGATGACGCGCAGCGGCTCCTTGCCGCCGCACAGCCAATGCTCGTCGTGCTCATTCAGGGCGTAGACCACGCCGGGCCCGAGTTCGTACTTCTTGCCGTCGGCAATGGTCTCGATGGAACCGTCGCCCTCGATGCACCAGACCGCCTCCAGATGATTCTTGTAGTGGATGTGGGTGCGGCCACCCGGGAAGATGGTGGTTTCATGAAACGAAAAACCCATGCCATCTTTCTTGAGCAGCACGCGGCGGCTCACCCAGGTATCGGTGCGGACTTCGTCGGCGGTGCCGATCACATCTTTGACATTGCGTACGATCATTGACGTTTTCCTCCAAATTTCAGAATGCGGGCGGACTGGCCCTCTTCGGCGAGCGCGTCGGCCACGCTGGCCTCGATCACGTCCAGGCCCTTGGTCAGGAGCTCTTCCTCGATGGTCAGGGCCGGCAACAGCTTGAGCACTTCGTCATGCGCGCCCGAGGTCTCGATGACCACGCCACGCTTGAAAGCGTTGGCGGCAATGCGGTTGGCCAGCGCCGGCGCGGCGTTGCTCACCAGGCCCTGGATCAGGCCGCGGCCGCGCACCGACAGGCCGGCGTTGGGATAGCTGTGCACCAGGTTTTCCAGCCAGTCGCGCACCAGGCGCTCCTTGCGCTGGATCTCGGCCGTAAACGCGGTGTTGGCCCAATAGGTTTCCAACGCCTGCGTGGCGGTGACGAAGGCCAGGTTGTTGCCGCGGAACGTGCCGCTGTGCGCGCCGGGCTTCCAGACGTCCAGCTCGGGCTTCATCAACACCAGGGACATCGGCAGGCCAAAGCCCGACAGCGACTTGGACAACGTGATGATGTCGGGGCGGATACCGGCGGCCTCGAAGCTGAAGAAGGTGCCGGTGCGGCCGCAACCGACCTGGATGTCGTCCACGATCAGCAGCATGTCGTGGCGCTTGCAGAGCTTGTCGAGTTCCTTGAGCCAGCGCAGCGTGGCGACGTTGACGCCGCCCTCGCCCTGCACCGTCTCGACGATGACGGCGGCCGGCTTGTCCAGGCCGCTGCTGGGATCTTCCAGCATGCGCTCCAGGTAGGCCATGGTGTCCACGTCCGGGCCGAAGTAGCCGTCATAGGGCATGAAGGTGGTGTTGGCCAGCGGGTAGCCGGAGGCGTCGCGGAACTTCATGTTGGCCGTCACCGCCAGCGAGCCGCCGCTGACGCCGTGAAAACCGTGCGTGAAGGAAATCACATTGGGACGCCCCTTCACCTGGCGCGCGATCTTGAGCGCAGCCTCGACCGCGTTGGTGCCGGTGGGGCCGGTGAATTGCAGGGTGTACTGCCAGTTGCGCGGCTTGAGCAGCACGCGGTCGACCGCTTCGAGGAAGCTCTTCTTGGCGCTGGTGGCCATGTCCAGGCCATGCACCACGCCATCGGCCTGCACATACTCGAGCAGTTTTTCCTTGAGGATCGGATTGTTGTGGCCGTAGTTCAGCGTGCCGGCGCCACTGAAGAAATCGATGTACTCGCCACCGTCCTCATCCACCAGCGTCGAGCCCCTGGCCTGGCTGAAGATCACGGGAAACGACCGGATATAGCCCCGTACTTCCGACTCCATCCGGTCGAAGATTTTCAAGTCCATGTGATTATTCCTCCCTTTCATCTCATAAGTTGACAGACGGCCAGATCCCGTCCGTATGCGCGCCAGGCGCATCCGGATGCTTCAGAGCCATCCCGGTTTTCGACAGGTCCGCGCTGCCGCCTCAGGGGGCAGGCAAGGTGAACGGGCCTATCCTCAACAACATCTCGTCGTCATGGTCCGCGCCGCCAAACAATTGCCGGTCGAAGAACGGCTGCTCGGAAACGTGGGCGCCCAGCTCGCCGGCCAGGCCGGAGAAGGTACGGCGCGAGGCCTGGTTGTCAGGCGCCACCGTGGTTTCAAGATGACGAACATGCGCGAGGCTCTCGCGTTGCAAGAGCGCCCGAAGCATGGCGCGGCCTAACCGTTGGCCGCGTGCGCGGGTGTGCACGGCGACCTGCCAGACGAACAACACGTCGGGCCTGTCGGCAAGCACGTAAGCGGAGATAAATCCATCGATGCGTCCTCCGGCGCTTTCGGCCAGGACGCAGGTGCCGCGGTTGTGCTCGCACAGGAGCAGGTACGCGTATAGGGAATTTAGGTCGAGTGGCGGGCACTCGGAAATGAGCTGGTGGATCGCGGCGCCGTCCTTGCGGCGGGGCTCACGCAACAGATGCGTTTTGCTGCCCGCCGCCGGCGCCACGGCACTTGAGTTCGTAGGGTCGTGCAGTTCGTTTGCTCTCATACAACCAATCCCGATTCGGGAGGCGCGCCACCCGTGGGCACCTCGAGGATGGGCGACGACACGTCGCCCTGGGTTTCCGTCGCTACCCCGCTCTCTTCTTCCATGAGCGCGACGATGCGCTCGAGCGACAGGGTGATGGTGGCCTGCTCCAGCTCCGGCAACGCGTTGAGCGCGTCGGCCAGGTGCTTTTGCAGCGGCGACGGCGCCTGCTGCGCGACTTCGCGGCCGGCGTCGGTGGCGGTCACGAAGACGATGCGGCGGTCTTCGCGGCCGCGTTCGCGGCGGATCAGCCCCTTGTCTTCCAGGCGGTCGAGAATACCGACGACCGTGCTGGGACTGACATGGATTTCACGGCTGATGGCCGTAGCCGTCAGCGGCCCGTTGGCAATGACCGTACGCAGGCACATCAGTTGCGGCGCGGTGATGTGGCTCACCGCCGACAACTGGCGCGAATGCAATGCGATGGACCGCGTGATCCGGCGCAGTGCCCGCAGGATGCGCAGATCGTATTGCTGCGCGGGGTCGGTTACGGTCTGTTTATTCATGACTGAATTAGTTCAGCTAAATTGATTTCTATACGAATGATATTAGTGACCTATCCCTGTGTCAAACCGGATCAACCCCCATTTTGTAATCATTTCCGCGCAATCCGACGCCAATTTGCCGGGGGCAGCCCAGGGAAATCGGGGCGTTACGATTCGCTAGAATCGTCGTACATTTCGTAAATAAAACATATGTTTTTATTTTCCCAATGGATATATCATTTGTTTTATATCTGGCTTCCGCTGACTCATGATCACTTCCCTGCAAGACCATCTGCGCCAGCTCAGCGCCACGCTGCCTGCCGAATTGCAGCGCGCCGCGCAGTGGGTGCTGGCCAATCCAGCCGAAGTGGGGCTATGGTCGATGCGCCGGCAGGCTCAGGCGGTGGGTGTATCGCCCGCCACCATGCTGCGGCTGGCGCGCGCCGCCGGCCATGACAGCTATGAAGCGTTCCGCGCACCGTTCCAGCGCGCCCTGGCCGGCGCCGCCGGCGACGGCCTGCATGCGCGCGCAGCGCGGCTGCAGACATCGCACGCCCAACGCGCCGGCAATCCAGGCCAGGATGCGCTGACCCAATCACAGACGGCGGCGCTGGCCTCGGTCTGGCAAGCCAACGACGTGGCCGCGTTCGACGCGGCCGTCGATGCCTTGCTGGGGGCCCGCCAAGTGGGCTTCCTGGGCACCCGCTCGGCGTTCGGCATCGCCTTCCAGATGCGCTATGCCTATCATCTGCTGCGCCGCAACGGCATCCTGATCGATGGCCTGGGAGGAGCGCCGGCCGAAGACGCCGACAGCTTGCAACCGGGCGATGCGCTGGTGGTGGTGTCGCAGGCCCCCTATCCCGCCGCCACGGTGCGCCTGACCCGCCAGATCGCCGCCCGCGGCGTCGCCGTACTGGCGCTGACCGACAGCATCACCAGCCCGGTGGCGCAGGTCGCTCGCCATGTGCTGCATTTTTCCCGCCTGACAGAGACCGGCGCCGATGCGCCGGCGCCGCATGACCCCGCCTCGTTTTTCCACAGTACCGCGGGCCTGCTGGGCCTGGCCGAACACCTGATCGCACGGCTCGCGGCCCGCGGCGGCGACGAGGTGCTGCAGCGCCTGGCCGAAATCGAAACACGATTGCAGGCCGAAGGCGCCTATTGGCCGCAGCCGCCGCGCCCGCGCGACCGAGCTCCGTCCCGCGCCTGATTCCGCCCACACGTCACCCACACGCCCCTTGCCACCGTTACTCGCCACGGAGCCCTTCGCCATGACCAGCACCCGAGTCCTTCATCGTTCCCTGCGCGGCACGCCGCCTGTCGCGGTTCGCGGCCAGGGCGTCTGGCTTTATGACCAGGCGGGCCGCGCCTACCTGGACGGCTCGGGCGGCGCTGCGGTCTCGTGCCTGGGACACAACCATCCGGACGTACAGGCCGCGATGCACGCGCAGATCGACGCGTTGGCCTACGCCCACACCAGTTTCTTCACCACCGAGGTCGCCGAAAAGCTGGCCGCGCGGCTGGTGGACGACGCGCCGGCCGGCACGTCGCACGCCTACTTCGTGTCTGGCGGCTCGGAAGCGGTCGAAGCCGCGCTGAAGATGGCGCGCCAGTACTACGTCGAGATAGGCCAGCCGCAACGTCGCCATATCGTGGCGCGACGCCAGAGTTATCACGGCAACACGCTGGGCGCGCTGGCGGTCGGCGGCAACGCCTGGCGCCGCGCCCAGTTCGCGCCGCTGCTGATCGACGTGTCCCACGTCGCGCCGTGCTACGCCTATCGCGACCAGCATGCCGGCGAAACCGACGGCCAGTACGCCGAACGGCTGGCGCAGGAACTGGAGCAAACCTTCCAGCGGCTCGGCCCCGACAGCGTCATGGCCTTCGTCGCCGAGCCGGTGGTGGGCGCAACCTCCGGCGCGGTGACTGCCGTGCCGGGCTATTTCCGCCGCATCCGCGAGGTCTGCGACCGCCACGGCGTGCTGTTGATCGCCGACGAAGTGATGTGCGGCATGGGCCGCACCGGCACGCTGTATGCCGTCGAACAGGAAGGCATCACGCCCGACCTGATCACTATCGCCAAGGGCCTGGGCGGCGGCTACCAGCCGATCGGCGCGGTCATGGCGCAGGAACGCATTGTGCAGGCGATGCAGCAGGGCAGCGGCTTCTTCCAGCACGGCCACACCTACCTGGGCCACGCCACGGCCTGCGCGGCCTCGCTGGCGGTGCAGGAAGTGATTCGGCGCGACAACCTGCTGGCGCGCGTGCGCGTCCAGGGCGATGGATTACGCCAGCGCCTGGAGCAGGCGCTGGGCGAGCACCCGCACGTTGGCGATATCCGCGGCCGTGGGCTGTTCATAGGTGTGGAACTGGTGCGCGACCGCGCCAGCAAGGCAACCTTCGATCCAGCGTTGTCGCTGCATGCGCGCATCAAGCGCGAAGCCATGGCGCGCGGCCTGATGGTCTACCCGATGGGCGGGACCATCGATGGCCGACAGGGCGATCACGTGCTGCTGGCCCCGCCCTTCATCATCACGGACGATGAACTGGACCAGTTGACCGAACGCCTGGCCGGCGCCATCGACGCCGCCATCGCCGACGGCGGCCACTGAACCGTTGCCACCGGCGCTAGCCGGCCTGCTCCGCCAACGGACGGCGCCACGCGGGCCAGGCGCCGATGGTGAACGCGCGCAGCAGCCATTCGACCGGGCCGTAGGCGTGGCCGCGCAGCCACCATGCCGACAGCGGCAGTTGCGCCAGGAAGATCGCCACGGCGATCACCAGCGCCGCGCCCGGCGACACGCTGCCCGTCAGGCGCAGGCCCCAACCGGTGAAGAGGAAGGCGCACACCGCCGACTGCATCAGGTAGTTGCTCAGGGCCATGCGGCCGGCTGGCGCCAGCGCACGCACCAGCCATGCGCCCGGCCGCGTGCGCATCGCCAGCAGCAGCGCCGCTGCGTACGACATGCTCAATAGCGGCGCCGTGAACATACCCATGGCCAGGCCCGGGGCTTCCCACAGCGGTGACATAGACGGCAAGGCGGTGGTCGCATAGACGGCGGACCCGGCCAGCCCGGGCAACGCCCCCAGCGCGCACAATAGCCACAACACCCGCGGCTGGCGCCACGGATCGGCCAGCGCCTGGCGCCGTCCCAGCGCATAGCCAGCCAGGAACATGGCGAAGGCGAACGGACCCTGCACCAGCAGAATGACGCCCCAGACGCTGGTGGTCAGCTCGTACCAATGCCGGGCGATGGTGCTGCCAATGGTGCCGCGATAGGCTTCGACGGCGGCCTGCGAGTCGGCGACAGAGACCACGCTGGCGGCGCGGTTCAACGCGACAGTGCCGGCGGGGTCCAGCAGGCTTAGCGACGCCAGCAGGGCCCACGCCAGCGACGCCAGCCCGACCAACCAGAGCGCGCAGCGCAAGGCGCGGCTCGGCCGCATGCGGCGGCAGGCCATCAGCGCCAACCCCAGCAAGGCGTAGGCCAGCAGGATGTCGCCCACGTAGAACAGCACCGCGTGCGCCAACCCCAGCAGCGCCAGGCCGGTCAGGCGCCGCAGGAAGCGCGGCCCGAAGGCGGCGCCCGAGCGTTCGGCCGCGCTCATCTGCAAGGTGAAGCTGTAGCCGAACAGGAACGAGAACAGCAGGTAGAACTTGGTCTCGAACAGCCAGGCCACCAGCCAGCGCACCGCCACATCCCACGGGCCGGAAAAGGCGGGATCGACGATGCCGTTGGCGTAGAACGGCGAGGCGAACACGCCAATATTGACGACCAGGATGCCAAACAGCGCAAAGCCGCGCAGCGCGTCAACCTGCGCCAGGCGCGGCGGCGCCATCGTGGCGGCGCTCAGCCCAGCACCGGCGACAACAGCGGCTGCTTGGGCCGCACGTCCAGCGCTCGCCCCTTGCGCGCGCGCTTGCCGACGTATACGGCCAACGCCGAGCCCACCAGGATGTCCTCGGTGTGCTTGTTGCGGTAGATGCCCGCCGCGCGCAGGCCGAGCGCGCCGATCGGCACGGTCTGGTCGAGCTTGTCGGCGCCGTCCAGCCCCATCAGGATGGTGCCGCGCCCACCGCCGGACAGCGATTTGACCTCGTCCAGCCCGAACACCAGGAACTTGCCCTTCTGCGACAGCAGCGCCAGTTGCGTGGCGCCCTTGAACAGCGGCACCGGACGCAGCAGTTCGTCGCCCGCCTCCAGCGTGATGAACTGCTTGCCGGCGCGCTGGCGGCTGGTCATGTCGGAGAGCTTGGCGGCAAAGCCGTAGCCGCCGCGCGTGGCCAGCAGCCAGCGGCTGTCGGCCGCCGCCGCAATAGTGTGGACAATGCGGGTGCCGCTTTCCAGATCGATCATGGTGGTGACCGGCTGGCCGTCGCCGCGCGCCGACGGCAACCCCGACACCGCGACCGAGTAGACCCGGCCGTTGTCGCCCACGGCTATCAGCGTGTCGGTGGTGCGGCATTCGAAGGCGCCGTAGAGGTCGTCGCCCTGCTTGAAGCCGAACTGCGAGGCGTCGTGGCCGTGGCCCTGGCGGGCGCGCAGCCAGCCCTTCTGCGACACGATCACCGTGACCGGCTCGTCCAGCACCTTGGTTTCGAGCACGGCGCGCTCGGCGGTCTCGATCAGGGTGCGGCGATCGTCGCCATACTGCTTGGCGTCGGCCTCGATTTCCTTGATCAGCAGGCGCTTGAGGGTGTTGGGATTGTCCAGCAACTCCTGCAACGTGACTTGCTCCTTGCGCTTGTCCTCGAGTTCCTGTTCGATCTTGAAGCCTTCCAGACGCGCCAGCTGACGCAGGCGCATTTCCAGGATGTCCTCGGCCTGGCGTTCGGACAGCTTGAAGCGCTCCATCAGCGCGGCGCGCGGCTCGTCCGATTCGCGGATGGTCTGGATCACCTCGTCCACGTTCAGGTAGACCACCATGCGGCCTTCCAGCACGTGGATGCGATCGATGACCTTGTCCAGGCGGAAGCGGGTGCGGCGCAGCACGGTGTTGGTGCGGAACGCCAGCCATTCGGTCAGGATGTCGCGCAGGCCTTTCTGGCGCGGACGGCCGTCGGTGCCGATGCAGACCAGGTTGACCGAGGCGCTGCTTTCCATGCTGGTCTGGGCCAGCAGGGTATTGACGAACTCGTCGCGGTCGACGCGCGAGGTCTTGGGTTCAAACACCAGGCGTACGGCGGCGTCCTTGCCGGATTCGTCGCGCACCGCGTCCAGCAGGTTCAGCATCACGGCCTTGGCCTGCGTCTGCTCGGGCGTCAGGCTCTTCTTGCCGCTCTTGACCTTGGGATTGGTGATTTCCTCGATCTCTTCGAGCACCTTCTGGCACGAGGTGCCTGGCGGCAGCTCGGTGACCACCAATTGCCACTGGCCGCGCGCCATTTCCTCGAACTGCCAGCGCGCCCGCACCTTGAGCGAGCCGCGCCCGCCAGCGTAGATCTGGGCGATGTCGGCGGCCGGCGTGATGATCTGGCCGCCGCCGGCGAAGTCCGGGCCGGGGATCATGCCGAACAGTTCGGCATCCGGCAGTTGCGGCTGCTTGATCAGCGCCACGCAGGCCTGCGCCACCTCGCGCAGGTTGTGCGGCGGGATCTCGGTGGCCATGCCGACCGCGATGCCGGAGGCGCCGTTCAGCAGCATCACCGGCAGGCGCGCCGGCAGCATCTGCGGCTCCTGCTGGCTGCCGTCGTAATTGGGCACGAAATCGACCGTGCCTTCATCCAGCTCGTCCAGCAGCAACTTGGCGATCGGCGTCAGGCGCGCTTCGGTGTAGCGCATGGCGGCGGCGTTGTCGCCGTCGCGCGAACCGAAGTTGCCCTGGCCATCGATGAGCGGATAGCGCAGGGAGAAGTCCTGCGCCATGCGCACCATGGCGTCATAGGCGGCCTGGTCGCCGTGCGGGTGGTACTTGCCCAGCACGTCGCCGACCACGCGCGCCGACTTTACCGGCTTGGCGCCGGCCGCCAGCCCCATGGCCTGCATGGCGAACAGGATGCGGCGCTGCACGGGCTTCTGCCCGTCGCCGACATCCGGCAGGGCCCGGCCCCGCACCACGGACACTGCGTAGTCCAGATAGGCCTGTTCGGCGTAGCGCGCCAGGGTGATGGCGGCATCGCCGCCCTCGTCGGGCGCGGCGTCGAACAAACCTTGTTGATTGCTGTCGGTCATGATGGTTTCAGGTAGACAAATTCATTGAAACGGCGTCATTGGGGATGCGCGGCGCCCAGCAACTGGGTGTCGGCCACGTGCTCGCGCACCTGGGCGCGCACCGCGTCCAGCGTGGCCGGGGCCTGCCCGCGCTTGGGAATGATCACGCCCTGCAGCGCCCCCAGGATGACATACAGATGCTGCGGCGTTTCCTCGACCCGCCGCACGTCGGCCCAGTCGATGCGTCCGGAGGCGGCAGCGACGCTGTCCTGGATGCCGTCGGCGTCAAACACCAATTGATGGCGCCCCAGGAACAGCCCGTCCGGCTGCCTGGCCAGCATGCGCCGCGTGTTCATGCGCACCCGCCACGGCAATACGAACTCGTAGGCCAGCGCCAGCAGCGCCAGGATGCCCAGGCCGACCGCCAGCCCTTCGAAGTACACCGGCAGCAGCGCGCCCCAGTTCGGGCCATGCCCGTCCCAGGTCTGCCACATCAGGTAGCCCAGCAGGACCACCACCATCAGCACGGCGAAACGCAAGTGCGACAGATAGCGGCGGCGACGCAACTCGGGCCGCTTGTACACATAGGCCGCGAACTCGGCGTAGTCGTCGGCAGTCAGGTCGACCGTCATGGCGGCGGACGGCAGTGGGGACGAGGACAACGTCATCAGATGTCCAGCTCTGCCAGGTTGCCCTTCTCTTCGATCCAGGCGCGGCGTTGCGAGGACTCGCCCTTGCCCATCAGCATGTCGAACATGCGGGTGGTGTCTTCGGGGGTCTGGTCGCCGTAGCCCACCGGCAGCAGCCGGCGCGTGTCCGGATTCATGGTGGTTTCCCACAGCTGCTCGGGGTTCATTTCGCCCAGGCCCTTGAAGCGGCTGACCGCCCAGCTGCTTTCACGCGAGCCTTCCTTGCGCAGCTTGTCCTGCGCCGCTTCCAGTTCGCCTTCGTCCAGGCAGTAGATCTTGCGCGCCGGGCGCTTGCCCTGCGCCGGCACGTCCAGGCGGAACAGCGGCGGCTTGGCGACGTAGACGTGACCGGCCTCGACCAGCTTGGGAAAGTGCTTGTAGAACAGTGTCAGCAGCAGCACCTGGATGTGCGAACCGTCGACGTCAGCGTCCGACAGGATGCAGATGCGACCGTAGCGCAGCCCCGAAAGGTCGGGCGAGTCGCCCGGGCCGTGGGGATCGACGCCGATGGCGACGGAGATGTCGTGGATCTCGTTGTTGGCGAACAGGCGGTCGCGGTCGACTTCCCAGGAATTGAGCACCTTGCCGCGCAGCGGCAGGATGGCCTGGAATTCCTTGTCGCGGCCCATCTTGGCCGAGCCGCCGGCCGAGTCGCCCTCGACCAGGAAGACCTCGGTGCGGGTGGCGTCGCTGGATTCGCAGTCGGTCAGCTTGCCGGGCAGCACCGCCACGCCGGAACTCTTGCGCTTTTCGACCTTCTGCGCCGAGCGCTGGCGCGCCTGCGCCTGGCGGATGGCCAGCTCGGCCAGCTTCTTGCCGTATTCGACATTGCTGTGCAGCCACAGGTCGAGCGCGCTCTTGGCGAACCCACCCACCAGGCGCACGGCGTCGCGGCTGTTCAGGCGTTCCTTGATCTGGCCCTGGAATTGCGGGTCCAGCACCTTGGCCGACAGCACGAAACTGGCGCGCGCGAACACGTCCTCGGGCAGCAGCTTGACGCCCTTGGGCAGCAGGCTGTGCAGCTCGGCAAAGCCCTTGACGGCGCCGAACAGGCCTTCGCGCAGGCCCGACTCGTGGGTGCCGCCGGCCGGCGTCGGGATCAGGTTGACGTACGACTCGCGCACCGCGTTGCCGTCTTCGGTCCAGGCCACCACCCATTGGGCGCCCTCGCCTTCGGCGAAGGTTTCGTGGTCGGCGCCGGCGTACTGCTGGCCTTCGAAGAACGGCACCATCAGTTCGGCGCCCGCCAGGGCCTCGGACAGGTAGCCGCGCAGGCCGTCCTGGTACTGCCAGGTCTTGATGTCGCCGGTCCTTTCGTTGACCAGCGAGACCTTCACGCCCGGCAGCAGCACGGCCTTGCTGCGCAGCAGGTGGGTCAGCTCGCCCAGCGGAATATTGGGGCTGTCGAAATATTTGGCGTCCGGCCAGACCCGCACGCGGGTGCCGGATTTCTTGCGGCCGCCTTGGTCGTAGGGCGCCAGCGGCTCGGCCACGTCGCCACCCTTGAACACCAGGCGGTTGACGGCGCCGTCGCGCCACACTACCACTTCGAGGCGGGTGGCCAGGGCGTTGGTGACGGACACGCCGACGCCGTGCAGGCCGCCGGAAAAGGCGTAGGCGCCGCCGCCGGCCTTGTCGAACTTGCCGCCCGCGTGCAGCCGGGTGAAGACCAGCTCGACCACGGGGGCGTTTTCCTCGGGGTGCAGGCCGACTGGAATGCCGCGGCCGTCGTCCTCGACGGAGACGCTGCCGTCGATGTGCAGCGTGACCAGGATCTGCTTGCCGTGGCCGGCCAGGGCCTCGTCCGCGGCGTTGTCGATGACTTCCTGCACGATGTGCAGGGGGTTTTCGGTGCGGGTGTACATGCCCGGGCGCTGCCGCACGGGCTCCAGCCCTTTCAGGACGCGGATGGACGCCTCGTTGTAACGTGGAGTGGCCAAGTTATCCCCAACATCTGTGGAAAAAAACCGACATTTTACGGATAAGCCCAGATTCTGCGCGGCTCCGGGTGGGATGCGCACGACCTGACCAGCTCCGAATTCGGTAGGATGACGATAGAGACACAGCCAGCGGATCCGGGTTCAATGCCCCGGGTCGCGATAACTGCGCCGCGATATCCTACACAAAAGCGGCGAATACTGTTGTTATAAACAGTGGTATGCCTGTTGTTTTTGACAGTGGTATGCTTTAATCCATCCCACAAACAAGAACAACGGCAAGGCGTCCCTTTTTTCGCCTTCTGCTGCCGAACCCGAGAATCACCATCATGAGCGACCAAATCAAGAACGTCAGTGACGCGAGCTTCGATGCCGATGTGCTGAAATCCGGCCAGCCGGTGCTGGTGGACTACTGGGCTGCCTGGTGCGGCCCCTGCAAGATGATCGCCCCGATCCTGGAAGAGGTCGCCACCGAATACGCCGGCCGCCTGACGATCGCCAAGCTCAACGTGGACGAGAACCAGGGCACCGCCGCCAAGTACGGCATCCGCGGCATTCCCACCCTCATGCTCTTTAAAGACGGCCAGGCTGCCGCCACCAAGGTTGGCGCGCTGTCGAAGTCGCAACTCACCGCATTCCTGGACGGCGCGTTGTAAACTGCGTGCTGTGAACGAACGCGCCGCCCTGGGGGCGGCGCGCTTTCAATACCGCGCGAGCCCGTCCGTGGCGCGCCGCCAGAACCCTCCTTTACTTTTCCCCCAACACTCACCGCGATGCACCTCAACGAACTGAAGGCGCTGCATGTCTCGCAGCTGCTGGAAATGGCCGCTGGCCTGGAAATCGAGAACGCCAACCGCCTGCGCAAGCAGGAGCTGATGTTCGCCATCATGAAACGGCGCGCCAAACAGGGCGAGCAGATCTTTGGCGACGGCGTGCTGGAAGTCCTGCCCGATGGCTTCGGTTTCCTGCGCTCGCCCGAGACCTCGTATCTGGCCAGCACGGACGACATCTACATCTCGCCGTCGCAGATCCGCCGTTTCAACCTGCACACCGGCGACTCGATCGAAGGCGAAGTGCGCACGCCCAAGGATGGCGAGCGCTATTTCGCGCTGGTCAAGGTGGACAAGGTCAACGGCGTGGCGCCCGAGGCGATCAAGCATCGCATCATGTTCGAGAACCTGACGCCGCTGCACCCGAACCAGCCGCTGCGCCTGGAACGCGACATCAAGAGCGAGGAAAACCTCACCGGCCGCATCCTCGACATCTTCGCTCCCATCGGCAAGGGCCAGCGCGGCCTGATCGTCGCCAGCCCCAAGTCCGGCAAGACGGTGATGATGCAGCACATCGCGCACGCCATCACCACCAACTACCCCGACGCAGTCATGATCGTCCTGCTGGTGGATGAGCGCCCCGAGGAAGTGACCGAAATGCAGCGCACCGTGCGCGGCGAAGTGGTCGCCTCGACCTTCGATGAGCCCGCCACCCGCCACGTGCAGGTCGCCGAAATGGTTATCGAAAAGGCCAAGCGCCTGGTCGAAATGAAGAAGGACGTGGTGATCCTGCTGGACTCGATCACCCGCCTGGCCCGCGCCTACAACACCGTGGTGCCGGCCTCCGGCAAGGTGCTGACCGGCGGTGTCGACGCCAACGCCCTGCAACGTCCCAAGCGCTTCTTCGGCGCCGCGCGCAACCTCGAGGAAGGCGGTTCGCTGACCATCCTGGGCACCGCGCTGATCGAGACCGGCAGCCGCATGGACGAAGTCATCTACGAAGAATTCAAGGGCACCGGCAACTCCGAAGTGCACCTGGAACGCCGCCTGGCGGAAAAGCGCGTCTACCCGTCCATCAACCTGAACAAGTCGGGCACCCGCCGCGAAGAACTGCTGATCGCGCCCGACCTGCTGCAGAAGGTCTGGGTGCTGCGCAAGTTCATCCACGACATGGACGAAGTCCAATCCATGGAATTCATCCTGGACAAGATGCGCGCCACCAAGACCAACGCCGAATTCTTCGACATGATGAAGAAGAAGTAAGTCCGGCGTCCGCACGCGCGGGAACCCATATTTGGCGAGGATTGCCCCGGGGGCGGTCCTCGCCAAATTCTTTTGCGCTGGCGAACCGCCCCACGGGCCGGTTCAATGCTCGATGAACTCTTCCAGGCTGCGCGGCTTCGGCGTCTGCTTGGGCGCGGGCTTGCCCGAAGCGTCGATCGGGTCTATGCGGGGATCGTCCCAACTGCCGGTGACGGCGTATTCCATGGTCATGGCGCGCGCCAGCGGCTGCTTGAGCAGCCATTGCGTCACGAACGCGCCCAGGCCGATCAGCGGATTGACCGCAAGTGCCGTCACCATCGCCGCGCCGCTGGCGTCCAGGTTGGGAATCACCACCGCCTTCAGGTTCCAACGTTCCTGCACGATGTTGACGTCGCCGGCCAGCACGATGGCGGCGACCGGGCCGTTGATCTTGTAACCCTCGGTCTTGAGCGAACCCTGCGCCAGCTTGACCTGCCCGCGCACGGTGTCGAATGGAAAACCATCGCGCAGCAGGTTGGTCGGATTGACGTCGAGCCGCGCCAGGCGCTGCAGCGATTGCAGCGAGAGCAGCTCCAGCAGGCGCGCCGTGCGCGAATTCACGTGCATGAAGCGCCCCTTGTCCAGGGAAATGTCGGCGTCCCCGGCAACGTCCGCGATGTCGTGCGTCCAGGGCAGGTTGCGCCAGCTCAGCTTGGCCTTGATGTCACCGGTGCCCCCCGAGACCACGTGTTCGAGTCCGATGCGGTCCATGAAGCTGCCCACGTTCTCGAACTTGGCGGCGGCATCCACCGTCAGGCCGCGGTCGGGGCCTTCCAGCCGCCAGGTGCCGGTCGCATTCAAGGTGGCGGCGTCGTTTGCAATCGACAACTTGTCCAGGCGCCATTGGCGGCCACGTTCCAGGTTGGTGCCAATCACCTGCAACTCGCCCAGGTTCTTGCCATAGAGGCGGAACTCCTTGGCCTGCAGATCGATCGCGGGAATGTCGGACAGATCGTTGCCGGAAGACAGCGCCTTGTCGGCCTCGTTGCCGTCCTCAGCCCCCCCCAGCGCCAGATGCTTGAGCCGCGCGGTGATCTGGCCGGCGATCGCACCGGAGGCTTCGCGCCACGACAGCGACCCGGCCGCCTGGCGCGATTCAAGGTCGACGCGCCATTGGGCCGCCGCGGGCCGGGTGGCGTACAGGGTGAGATCATTCAGGGTATAGCCGCCGGTACGCAGCACCCCGGTGGCCAGACTGACGCGCTCGAGCGGCGGCAGCAAAGGCCGGGAAGCCGCTCGGCCCTTGGCCGGCGGCGTACTGAAGCCGTCGAAGACAGCCTCCCAGCGGTCCATGTCCAGCTCTGGCAGGCTGGCGTTCAGGCTAAGGCCGCGCTCCGGCAGGCTGGCGGGCCGATCGATACCCAAGGCGCCTCGGGCGAAATACGTCGCCGCGCCATCGGCGGGATCGCGTTCGAACAGGGCATTGACGTTATCGCCCAGGCTGGCGGTCAGCCAGCGCCGGCCCTTGGCGCCGGGGTCCTGCGCGGCCCCCCATTGCAGCTTGAGCGGGCGCGTCGATTGCGCCGGCTTGCCCAGCGGCGCCGGCATGTCGATCGCCAACCCGGCCAGATCCGTCTCCATCGACAGTTCGACCGAGCCGCCACGCTGGTAGCCGACCTTGCCCTTGTAGGCGGTCTTGCCCGAGAAACGCGCCATCGACGGGGCATTGCCGAGCTGCGCCAGCCCTGCCCCGGTCAGCGTGCCTTCGAATCGCAGGGCATCGTTCGGCTGGATCAGGCTGCCATTGATCCTGACCGGCCCGCCCAGGAACTGGGCGCGGATTTCCTTGGCATGCACGCCTTTTTCCGAAAATTCCAGGTCACCGTGCATCTGGCTGAGCAACGGCATTTCCGGCATGAAAGTGAAGGTGTTGTCGGCGAACAGGATCCTGCCTTCAACCTGGGTGTCGTCGGTATTCATCAACGGCACCTTGAGCTTGAGCGGCATGCGCCAATTGCCGGTGCCGCGAGCCTCGTCCAGTGCGCCGTCCAGCAACTGGCCCAGCGGCGAGCTGCCGGCCAGCGCCAGATAGGCGGGCACCGGGCCGCTGGTCTGGCCATCGACCGTCAGCTCGGCCTGGTGCTCCATGTCGGGAATGGTGGCGGTCACGGCGCCGAGCGTCACGGTCTGGCCCTGGCCCGTATGAAAGACCGCGCCCCCCGGACTGTCGAGCGCGAGCCCGACCTTGTCGACCCGGAAGTTGCCCGACAGGTTCTCCAGCATCGGCCAGCCCTTGCGATGCGGCCGCGCCGGCGCATAGTCGACCGTGGCGCCGGAATAGGCGCCGGCAATCACGAACTCGCCCGTCGATCCGGGCGCGCCGAATGGAAATTCGTCTAGGTCGCCCTTGAGGGTGATGGCCGCCGATTCCATCCGGCCCGCCGGCAGGCCCGTGGCCAGCCACTCGCGCGCATCCGGGTTGACCTCCAACGGCAAATAACGGTGGATCGCGTTCATGGCGCCGCGCACCAACGTGCCACGCATGTCGACGCTGCCGGCAGCGCTCTTGCCTTCGCGGCGCCACTGGCCTTGCAGGCGGATGTCCAGGTCATCGTTGGCAACACGCAACTGGCTCACGTCGACGAACCAGTCGCGCGCGTCCGCGCCCTTGATGCGGGCATCCAGCGCAACCTCGCTGGCCGCCAGCTCGGGCTGTTCAAAGATGCCTGGCAGCGTCACGCGCAATTGCTCGACACGGCCATGGAGCGCCAGGTTGGCCGCCCCGGCGCTACGCGCCAGCGGCACGCGCGCGCTGTCGATGAAATCGCCCGGCGTGCCCTCGATGTGCAACCGCGCATCGCCCCCGCCCACCGCCGGCCCGTCCGCCCCCGCCGACCAGTCGACCCCGCGCGCCGCCAGGTCGGCGGTCAACGTGGAGAACTTGCCATGGTCCAGTTGCAACCAGGCGCGGGCGCTGACGCGCCCCCGCACCGGCGGAGGCGGCGCCCAGGGAGCCCAGGCCAACGGCTCGGCATCTTCGATCGCGGCATAGATTTGCCCGCTCCAATTGGCGGGGCTGGCAGCGTTGGCGGAGAACAGGCTGCGGTTGAACTCCCCACGCAGGTCGAGCTTGCGCGCCAGCGCCGGATCGGCGTCGGCGCGCAAGGCGAAACGGTGCGACAGGCTGCCGTTGCGCGCCAGAAAATCGACATTGTTCAAGACCAGGTCGGGCGCCTGGCGCAGCTCGTCCTGCCAGCGGATGCGGGCGCCATGAATGAACAGTTCGCGCTGCGCGGTCAGCCAGCGCAGCGCGGGATGGTCCAGGTCGGACTGGTGATCACTGGCGTTCAGGTCGATGCCCTGCCCCGCCACCCAGAGGCGATTGTCGGGGTCGCGCCGCAAGGTCAATTCAGGCTGCTCCACCCGCAGGCGCAGCAGTGTGGGCGACAGGGTCAGCAGGCTGCGCCATGCCAGCACCGCCGACACCGAGGGCAGCGTCAGGACGGGGGCAGGCTGGTCGTCGTAGACTTGCACCGAAGTCAGTGCCAGCCGTGGGTTGAGGCCTTGCCAGTCGGCCTGGATCGCGCCGATCGTGACCCGCGCGCCCAGCGCCTGGCTGGCGTAGGCTTCGATCTGGGGACGCCACTGGTCCACGCGCGGCAAGACCCAATAGCGCACGCCCAGCAGCCCGATGGCCACCACGCCGTATACGGTCAGCGCCACCCAGAACAGGCAGCAGAGCACTTTCTTTGAAACAGACACGGATCGGTGGGCAGGAGAATAGTCTTGCGGTATCGTCCCCACTTATACCTGAAACGCGCCCATTCGTCTCCCGTCCGATCGCCATGTCCACGCCCGCCCTGTTCGCCCCCGCCCTTGCCTGGTCCGGCCACCTGCGCCGCCGCCTCGATGCCCACCCGGATCTGGCCGCCTGGCTGGAAGACGCCGCGCAACACCCGGTCACCCCCGAACGGCTGGCTCACTGGCAGGCCGAGCTGGCCGGCCCTGGCGCGCCCGCCATCCTGCCGGTGGAGCAGTGCCGCCAAGTGCTGCGCAAGCTGCGCGAGCGTGTCTTCAGCACCCTGATGGTGCGCGATCTTGCGGGGCTGGCGCCGCTCGAAGAGGTGGTCGGGGCGATGACGGCGCTGGCCGACGCGGCGGTCGCCGCCGCCTACCGCAGCGTGGCCGCGGAACTGGCCGAGGTGCACGGCGTGCCGCGCGACCCGGCTACCGGCCTGCCCCAGGAAATGCTGATCGTCGGCATGGGCAAGCTCGGAGGCGGCGAATTGAATGTTTCGTCCGACATCGACCTGATCATGCTGTACGGCGAGGAAGGCGACACCGATGGTCCGCGCCGCATCAGCCATCATGAGTTCTACGGCCGCCTGACCCGCCGCATGATGCCGGTGCTGTCCGAGGTCGATGCCAACGGCCAGGTCTTCCGTACCGACCTGCGGCTGCGCCCGGACGGCGATGCCGGACCGCTGGCATGGAGCCTGGATGCGCTCGAGCATTATCTGATCGGCCAGGGCCGCGAATGGGAACGCTACGCCTGGCTCAAGGCGCGCCTGATGCCGGCGCGGGCGTTCGAGGGCAGCGACAGCGAGGCCCAGGCCCGGCAGCTCGAAAGCCTGCGCGTGCCGTTCGTGTACCGCAAGTATTTCGACTTCGACGCGCTGGCCGCGCTGCGGGCCCTGCGTGAGCGTATCCGCCAGGACTGGCAGCGGCGCGCCACCGCCCGCAATGGCATCGACAGCGCCAACAATATCAAGCTCGGCGACGGCGGCATCCGCGAGATCGAGTTCGTGGTGCAGTTGGCGCAATTGATCCGCGGCGGGCGCATGCCGGCACTGCAACAGCGCGGCCTGCTGGCGGCACTGCACGCCGAACAAGTCGCCGGCCTGGTGTCCGAAGACGATGCGCGCCGCCTGGAGGACGCCTACCGTTTCCTGCGCCGCACCGAGCATGCGCTGCAATACCGCGAGGATGAGCAGACCCATCTGCTGCCGTCGGATCCGGCCTTGCGGACCGCGCTGGCGGGCGCCCTGGGCCTGGACGCCAGGCAGTTCGAAAGCACGCTGGCCGCCCACCGCCAGTTCGTCTCCCGAACCTTCCGCAATGTGTTCCGCATGGTGGGCATGGACAAGGAAGACACGGCCGATGCCGCCGGCGGCGAGACGCCGGCCGCCGAGTCCGAGGATCAATGCGAACTGGCTGACCAGATCCGCCAGGCCTTCGGCGAACAAGCCGACGACCTGCTGCGCCGCGCCGACACCCTGATGAACAGCCATCGCGTGCGCAGCCTGCCCGACAGCAGCCGGCGCCGCCTGGAAACCCTGCTGCCCGCCGCCCTGCGCGCCGCCCGCCAGACCGGCGCGCCGCTGGACGCCGCCGTGCGCCTGCTCGACCTGATCGAGAAAATCGCCCAGCGCAGCGCTTACCTGGCGCTGCTGGCCGAATACCCTGACACGCTGGCGCGCGTGGCCCGCATGGTCGCGGCCAGTCCCTGGGCGGCGCAATACCTGACCCAGCACCCGCTGCTGCTGGACAGCCTGATCGACTGGCGCACACTGTTCGAACCGCTGGACTTCGCCCAGATCGCGCGCCAGTTGAGCGCCGACCTGGACGCCTGCCGCCTGCCCGATGGCGAGCCCGACATCGAGCGCCAGATGAACCTGATGCGCGACGTGCAGCGCCAGGCCAGCTTCCAACTGCTGGCGCAGGATCTGGAGGGCGAACTGACGGTGGAAAAGCTCGCCGACCAGTTGTCGGCCCTGGCCGACCTGCTGCTGACGGAGACCATCCGCCGCACCTGGCCGCTGGTGAACAAGGCCGCGGGCGCCGAACCGCGTTTCGCCGTCATCGCCTACGGCAAGCTGGGCGGCAAGGAACTGGGCTATGCCTCCGACCTGGACCTGGTGTTCCTGTACGACGATGCGCGCGAGGACGCGGCCGAGGTCTACGCCAAGCTGGGGCGGCGCATGACCTCATGGCTGTCGACCATGACCTCGTCCGGACGCTTGTACGAAATCGACCTGCGCCTGCGGCCGGACGGCGATGCCGGCCTGTTGGCAGTGTCGCTCGAAGCCTTCGAGCAATACCAGCAAAAGCATGCCTGGGCATGGGAACACCAGGCCCTGACGCGGGCCCGCTACGCCTGCGGCGACGCCACCGTCGGCCAGCGCTTCGAGCAGATCCGCGAAGCCATCCTGGTGATGCCGCGCGATACCGCCAAACTGCGCGAAGAAGTGCTGGCGATGCGCGAGAAAATCAATGCGGGCCACCCCAACAACACGGACAAGTTCGATCTCAAGCACGATGCCGGCGGCATGGTCGACGTGGAATTCGTGACCCAATACCTGGTGCTTTGCCATGCCGGCACCCACCCCATGCTGGTGCGCAACCTGGGCAATATCACCCTGCTGCGTCTGGCCGGCGAAGCCGGGCTGATCGATTCCGGCCTGGCCACGCGCGCGGGCGATGCCTACCGCACGCTGCGGCGGGTGCAGCATCAACTGCGCATGCAAGGGGTGGAAAAGGCCCGCGTGGCGCCCGATCAACTGCAGGCCGAACGCACCGCCGTGCGCGAACTCTGGCACGCAGTGCTGGGCTGACAAACCGGAGCGCCCCGCCCCATGGCGCCAACTCGGCGTAAAATAAGGGGTTTTCCGCCTTACCGCCTGCCTTTCACCATGTCCGAATTCGTGCGCCCCAAACTCGACCTGCCCGCCGGCCGCAGCAAGGTGCTGCTGCATTCGTGCTGCGCGCCCTGTTCCGGCGAGGTCATGGAAGCCATGACGGCTTCCGGCATCGACTACGCGATCTACTTCTACAACCCGAACATCCATCCGGTCAAAGAGTACGAGATCCGCAAGCAGGAAAACATCCGCTTCGCCGAACAGCACGGTATCGAATTCATCGACGCCGACTACGACATGGACAACTGGTTCGAGCGCGTCAAGGGCATGGAAGACGCCCCCGAGCGCGGCGAACGCTGCACCGCCTGCTTCGACATGCGCTTCGAGCGCACCGCGCTCTACGCCCACGAACATGGTTTCGACACCATCACCAGCTCGCTCGGCATCTCGCGCTGGAAGGACATGAACCAGATCAACGGCTGCGGCGAACGCGCTGCCGCGCGCTATGACGACCTGGTCTACTGGACCTACAACTGGCGCAAGGGCGGCGGCTCCTCGCGCATGATCGAAATCAGCAAGCGCGAGAACTTCTACCAGCAGGAATACTGCGGCTGCGTCTATTCGCTGCGCGACACCAACCGGCACCGCCGCGCGCAGGGCCGCGAACGCATCCACATCGGCGTGAAGTTCTACGGCAAGGAAGACCTGATCAACGCGGAAGAACTCTAGGGCTGCCGCACACCCGCGCCAACCCGGCCCGGCCCTTCAGGCCGATTCGTCCGGCTGGCGCCGCAGGCGCCGGTATTCCGACGGCGACACCCCATAGCGGTTGCGAAACGCATGGCTGAAGCGCGCCGCATCGGAAAACCCATGGCGGAAGGCGATCTCGCCAATCTGCCGCGCGCTCTGCGCGGCATCGGCCAGCATATCGCGGCAGCGCTCCAGGCGCGCGCCGAGAATGAAATCAGCCGGCGTGGTGGCCGCCTGCGCGAACAGGTTGTACAGATAGCGCCGTGACACACGCAAGGCCACGGCCGCCGCCGCCGGCGACAGGTCGGGATCATGCAGGTTCTCGATCAGGTACTGCTGCACACGGCGCAACTGCGCCTGCCGCAACGTCGCGGGATCCTGCGACGCCCCGCCAGCGGCCCGTTCGCTGATATCCAGCCCCATCATCTGCATCACCGCATTGGCGGCATCGCGCGCCGCGCTGTCGGACAGATGGGCATGTTCGCTCAGGGCCACCCGTAACAGATCCATGGCCATGCGGCCACAGCCATGGCGGGCGCTGAAGCTGCGCGCCACCGCATCGCGCATCGCAGGCAGCCAGGCCTCAGACTGCTTGCCAGGCACCTGCATCACCAGGAAATGCGCGTTGTCATCGACATCGACTTCATATGGACGGGTGGTGTCGTAGATTCCCCATTCGCCCGGCATCAGCAAGGCAGTACGCGCGGCCTGGCGGATTTCGCTACGGCCGTCGAGCTGCAGCGTCACCTTGTAGCCGGACGCCTCGGCGCGGTCGGCCAGCGTCTTGGTGCGCCGCACGCGTTGCGCGTCGGTGCGCATTTCGCAGATCTGCATCCATCCCAGGAAATCGACCGCCACGCTGCTGCGAAAGCGCTTGGGATCGGCCGCCGACACTTCCAGCGGCACGAAAGTGTTGCTGATGTTTTCCTTCCAGCTGGCGCAATCCAGAAATTGCTGGGGCGCGCTGCGTACGAGGGGGGCTGACATGGCGACTCCGGCGCGCGGCGTGGAACAAATAGCGATCTTCTTTCTATCACCGAGCCCCGGGCGCGGAGTATCCGTGACAACCCCTATGCGAGAACGGCTTTACACGCCCCGCGGCCGCGCTCATTCATGCCTGGCGGACGCCACGCGGTCTCAAGGCTTGCGGGCACTGCCATACGAATAGTCGGAAAGGGCAAAACCCAGCGCTGCCAACTCGCGCGCCAGACCGTGCCGCACCGGCACCACATCGTCGTAGCGACGCGGCCGGGCCGATGCCACTTCGTCCTCGGTGTACGGCTGGAAGCTGGCCGCCAATTGCGCCGGGCTGAACGTGCGCAGCAGCCAGTTCAGCACATTGGCCAGTTCGGCATCGCTCAACTGCGAATAGGCGGCCCCCGGCACCCGGATCAGGTATTCGCGGCCGGCGGGCAGGCGCGTGAACGCTCCCACCGAATTGCGAAAATCAGGGATGCCGTGCGGCATGCTGCCACGGCCGTCGACCCGATGACAGCCTGCGCACTGCAGCACATAGTCCGCGCGCGCGGCCTGCCCCAAGGTGGCGACGTCGGGCGTCGCCTCGCCGGCGGCGGCATCGCGAGTCATGCCCGCCCCTACCCCGATCGCCACGGCGACGGCCAGCGCGGCGGCGATACCCGCCCGACGCCGCGCCCTGCCACGCCCCCTTGCCCGCGCGTCGTTCATGGTTTCTTCTTGGCCAACCCGACAATGACGGAGGTGGTGCAATGGAAAATGGACGACTCGTTCGACATGCACCAGTTGACGTCGTTGTGCAGGAACATCTGGTAGCCCGGCCGCTCGCGCTCGGCCGAGGCGCACATGCACTTGCCGCAGGCCGTCTTGCCGCAGCAGTCGTTGTAGCTGATGAGGTAGTCCTTGCCGTCCAGCGGGTTGTGGCAGGTCCCCACCCACGACACCGCCGAAGGCGAGGTGCCCGGCGGACACGAGGTCATGCTGCCGCCGCAGCACGAGCACAGGAAGCCATCCACCGCGCAATAGCGCCAGTAATCGCAGGCAGTCTCGTCGGTCTGAGGCTTCTTGGTAGCGGCGGGCGCGGAACGCGCCACCGGCAGCACCGGCACCAGGAAGGCGGTGCCGACCAGCACGCGGCCGATGCGGTTGAGCACGCTGCGCCGCGAGGTGGTGTGGGCAACCGAGCGCGTGACGCGCTCGCCAAGCTTATCCAACCAGAGCATTGCCGTTCTCCTTGCGCGAAACACGGGTTTCCTGCAGCGCACCGCCGGCCAGGAATTCCTGCACCGAGGCCACGCCCAGCTCCTTGGCCGTGAACAGGCTTTCGAGCTGCTCGCGGGAATTGATCAGGCCCTTGGCGCGGATCACGCCGGACTCGTCGATCAGCACCGCATACGGCAGCTTGCTGATCTGGAACTTCATGCCCAGTTCCGTGGACAGCAGGTAGGGAAAGCGTTCCAGCCCCGCCTGGCGGTAGAAGGCCAGATGCTCGGGCATCTCGCCATCGCTGGCCAGCACGATACGCAACCAGGCGTTCTCGGTGCCGGCCACCGACTTGAGGATGGGCAGCAGCTTCTTGCACACCGGGCAAGTGGGCGAGAGAAAGAACAGCAACTGGCTGTGTTGGCCCCGTTGTCCGATGCTCAGGCGCCGGCCCAGCAGGTCGGCCAGTTCGAAACGCGGCGCGGGCTCGCCAACCGCCGGCCCCTTGTCCATGGTCAGCGCCCCCATCGGCGCCACGCGCTCGTAGAGCACGCCGATCTGGCGCGACAGCGCCAGAACGACCAGCAGCAGGCACAGCACCACGCCCCACAGCAGAAAATTGGAAATGATCAAGGCTTCCATATCGTGTCGCTCCGTTGTTCCTAGATGTGCAACTGCCGCAGCTTCAGATGCGAGGCCAGCAGATGATTGGCGGTGAAATACAGGGCCACGGCGCTCATCGCCAGGCCGAAGACCGAGGCGGCGTCAGCCCATTGCAGGCTGCGCGAGGCGCCCTGCGCGGCGGCGAACACCGGCAGCGTCCATAGCGCCAGCAGCGCGTTGCGCGCCACCATCCACCAGGACAGACCCGCGCCGCGGGCCGCCGCGCCACGCATGGCAGGACCGCCGCAACCGCAATCGATGTCGCGGCGTCCGCGCGCCAGGTTCACCGCCACACCGGTACTGGCCAACGCCAGCACCAGCAGCGCCAACAGCGCTCCCGGCACGCGCAGGCCGGGCGTCAGCAGCAAGGCGCCGGCCAGCGCCTCGGCCAACACGTAGCACCAGGCGAAGAGGCCGCCGAGGGCCGCCGGCACGATCTCATAGGCCTGCGCGGCGGCGGCGAACGCAGCCATGTCCTTGAGCTTTTCCAGCGCGCCCAACAGCAGCACGCAGGCCAGCGCGGCACTGGCGGCATACAGCAGGACGGGGTCGTTCATTGCGCGCCCCCCGGTTGCGGCTCGACCTGCAAGGCGGTTTCACCCGCGCCCTGGATCGTGCCCTTGAACACCGGCGCGGCCGGCGCCGCGTCGTAGATATTGACGTTGCCGCCATCGATGGTGAACAGGCGCGGTTTGTCGTCCTGTGATACCGACATCGACAGCGCGTTCTTGCCGGGTATGCGCGCCAGCCGCTTGTGCGTGGCCAGGTCGTAGACCCAGATTTCGGCGGCCGGCGTCTTGTGCGAGCCCTCGACGCCGTTCGGATGCATGCCCACGTACAGGCGCTTGCTGGCGCGGTTCACCGCCAGCAGGTTGTAGCCGCCGGGCCGCCAGCCGCGATCCTTGCCGGAAACGTCCAGCAGCGACCAGCGCTCGCCGAAGCGGGCCTCGGCACCGCTGAAGTCGGCGCTGTAGACGTTGCCGTTGTACGAAACGAAGTAGAAGGTATCGCCCAACCGGTCGGTATGGGTGAAGATCGGGTCCTTCTCGACCTCGAACATGGGCTTGCTGCGCTGCTGGCCCGAAGGCTTGCCGGCGGCGTCCAGGTCGACCGTGACGAACGAGCCGTCGCCGCAGATGCTGGCGAAGCTGCGCGGCCGCGACGGCGGCACGATGATGCTCCAGCAGCCCGCCGACGCGGTCACTTCGTCGGCGAACTTGCGCGCCTTCAGGTCCACCACCGTCACCGACGAGGCCGGCGTGGCATTCTGCACGAACAGCAGGCCGCCATCCGAGCTCTGCTGCAGGTAGTTGCGGTAGTTCAAAGCCTGCGCGCGCTTCTCGGGAATCGGCACCTCGAATTTGGGCGTCAATGTCTCGGCGTCCCAGGCCTCGACCACGTCGGTGCGCTTGCCGCGGTTCAGGCGCTCGTAGTAGGTGGTCATGATGTAGATGTCCTTGCCGTCCGCCGACACCGTCATGTGGCCGTTGAACGAAGAGGGCACCAGCCCCAGGAATTTCATCGTGTCGCCGTCGTAGATGTTGACGCGGCTGTCGACCAGGTGGTTGAACACCGCGTCCATCACGTACAGCCGGTGCGGCGTGGCGGGCGGCAGGCGGGTGCCGCCCTTGAGCTCCTCGACCGGCAGGTCGGCGCGGGCAAGCCCGGCGGCCGCGGCCAGGGCCGCGCACAGCGCCCATTTTCCGGCCCGGGCAGCCCTCCCGTTGGCACAAAGCGCAATCATTCGATCTCTCCTGCTGTCATGTGCGTTGCTCCTAGAAGGCATAGACGTAGCGCATCTGCACGCCCCGCATGCGCGGACCGTTCTCGACCTTCAGGTCGTGGATGTACTGCATCTGGATCTGGTTGGCGTCGTTGATCTGGTGGGTCAGTTCCAGCGCCAGTTGGTGGTTGCGGGCGCGGCTGGTCACCGTCTCGCCCGCCGCGCGCTCGCGGCCGCCAGTCTCGTAGCGATAGCGGATGCCGGTGTAGGTGTTTTCAGTGATGTTGGTGGAGGCCAGCGCGAAGAAGCGGAAGGACGGGTCTTTCTTGAGCGTCTGGCTCATCCAGTCGCTGTTGCGGCCGTAGATCTCCACTTCGCCGATGGCCTCGAGAAAGGTGGACTCGCCCACGCCCTTGACGAACGAGAAGTCCTGGATGGTGGACCAGCGGTTCTTGCCCGGCGAGGTGTCCGGGCGCGAGCCGTCGTAGCGCCCCACCGGCACCACCACGAAAGGTTCCCAGGCGAACCAGGTCTTGGTCTGCTCGTTGTTGTAGAGCCAGATCGCGGAACCCAGCGTCACGTCGCCGATGCCGGTCTGGCGGTCGCGCGGGGCGCCCGGCAGCTCCATCGTGGTGCGCGACATCGGCACGATGAATTCGAGCTGCACGGTCTTGCCGAAAAGTTCCCGGTAATGCATCTGGCGGTAGATCAGCGCGTCCACGTCCACCGACGCGCCATCGATGCGCTTGCCCGCCGAATACAGCCCCGAAGATCGCAGGCCGGCGAGATAGCCGGCGACGATGTTGGTGCCCACCGGCGCCGGTATCCAGTCACGCGCGCTGGGATCTCCGGCCCACGCTGTCTGCGCCATCGCCAGGCACGCCAGCAGCAGCGCTGCGCGTGCCCGGCCCCGGCCATTGGTCTTGCCTGCCATGCACTTCCCCTTGGTTGCGCGGCCTCGCGCGCGCCGGTATTTTCCCGGCTTGTCTGGCGCGGCCGTCAGTCTAGTAAGCGATACAAACGGACTTCTGCTCCAGGTACAGGTCGAGCACCGCGCGGCCGTGTTCACGGCCCACGCCCGACTGCTTGAAACCACCGAACGGCATGTTCGGGTCCAGCATGTTGTGGGTATTGATCCATAGCGTGCCCGCGTCGATGCGCGGGATGAGACGCTGGACCCGCGCCAGGTCGTTGCTCCAGAGGCTGGCGCCCAGGCCGAAGGCGCTATCGTTGGCCAGCCGCACGGCGTCCTCGAGCGTGTCAAAGGGCTGAGCCACCACCACCGGCCCGAAGATCTCCTCGCGGACAATGCGGGCGTCGGGCGCCACGTCGGCGAACACTGTCGGCCGCACGAAGTAACCCGCGCCTTCGCCGGCGGCGCCACCGGCCAGCACCTTGCCGCCCTCGGCGCGGCCAATGCCGATGTAGTCCATCACGCGCTGCTGGTGGCGGGCCGACACCAGCGGTCCCACCTGCGTATCCGGTGCAAAACCGGAACCCAGCTTCATGCCGGCGGCCAGGTCGGCCAGCCGTTCCACCACCTTGGCGTACAGGCCCTTCTGTACGTACAGCCGCGAACCGGCGGTGCAGACCTGGCCCTGGTTGAAGAAGATGGCGGCGGCCGCGCCCTGCGCGGCCACATCGGGGTCGCAGTCATCCAGCACGATCACGGGCGACTTGCCGCCCAGCTCCAGCGATACGCGCTTCATGTCGTCCATGGCGGCGCGGCCGATGAGCTTGCCGACCTCGGTGGAACCGGTGAAGGCGATCTTGTCCACGCCCGGATGCGCCACCAGCGCCGCGCCGGCAGTCTCGCCACGCCCTGTAACCACGTTGACCACGCCCGGCGGAAAGCCCGCCTCCAGCACCAGTTCGGCCAGGCGCAGGGCGGTCAACGGCGTTTCCTCGGCGGGCTTGAGCACCACCGTGCAGCCAGCCGCCAGCGCCGGGGCGATCTTCCAGATCGCCATCAGCAACGGGAAATTCCAGGGGATGATCGCAGCCACCACGCCCACCGGCTGCGGCAGCGTGTAGGCGCTGTACTTGACGCCGGGCGGGAACGGGATCGACAGGGCCAGCGTATCGCCGGTCAGCTTGGTGGCCCAGCCCGCCATGTAGCGCAGCCACTGCGCGCCTGAGCCGACCTCCAGCTCCTGGGCCACGCCCAGGAGCTTGCCATTGTTCAGGGTTTCGAGCCGCGCCAGTTCCTCGCCGTGGCGCTCCACCAGGTCAGCCAGGTTCAGCAGCAGGCGTTCGCGCCCGGCCGGCAGCATGTCGTGCCACGGGCCGCTGGCGAACGCGCGTCGCGCAGCCTGCACCGCCAGATCGATCTGCGCCGGACCGGCGTCAACCTGAGTGGCGATGACCTCCCCGGTGGCCGGGTCGTGCACGTCGATGAGATCGCCCTGCCCCTGGCGCAAAGGCTTGCCGTTGACGATCATGTATTCCCGGATGGCGGCCAATTCCGGACGGCCGGAGGCACAAGCGCTGGCAGTGGGGCGGGTGGACGACATGCGGTTGGCTCCAACGGATAGGGTCGGGCCAGAATAGCAACGGCCCGCCGTGCTGGCTTGTCCCCCCGTGCATGGCGATTTGTCCGGGTGCGCACGGCCCAAAAAAAGCGGGACGCTCGCTGCGTCCCGCTTTGCCGATGTCGCTCCGGGGCGCGCCGGGGCGCGCCGGATCAATCCAGCATCAGCACCGTGGCACCGGTGGTCTTGCGCGCGGCCAACGCGGTCTGGGCCTCGCCGGCCTGCTCCAGGCCATAGCGCTGGTCGATGCGGACCTTGATCTTTTTCTTCAGGATCAGGTCGAACAACTCATCCGAGGCGGCCTGCAGCTTTTCCAGCGTGTTGACATGCACGCCCAGCGACGGCCGCGTCACGTACAGGCTGCCCTTCTGGTTCAGGATGCCCAGGTTGACGCCCGCCACCGGGCCGGAGGCATTGCCGAAGCTGACCATCAGGCCGCGCGGCTCGATGCAGTCCAGCGAGGTTTCCCAGGTGTCCTTGCCAACGCCGTCATACACCACCGGGACCTTCTTGCCGCCAGTCAGTTCCAGTACCCGCTCGGCCACGTTCTCACGCGAATAGTCGATGATTTCCCAGGCGCCATTGGCGCGGGCCAGCTCGGCCTTCTCGGGGCTGGAAACAGTGCCGATCAGTTTCACGCCCAGCGCGCGCGCCCATTGGCAGGCGATCAGGCCGACGCCGCCGGCGGCCGCGTGGAACAGGATGGTTTCATTGCCCTGCAGGCGGTAGGTCTGGCGAAACAGGTACTGCACCGTCAGGCCCTTGAGCATCACGGCGGCGGCCTCGTCGAAGCCGATACCCTTGGGCAGCTTGACGACCTGGTTGGCCGGCACGTTGCGGGCCTTGGCGTAAGCGCCGATCGGGCTCTGGCCGTAGGCGACCCGGTCGCCCTTCTTGAGATGCTTGACGTCGGCGCCCACCGCAGTCACCACGCCCGCGCCCTCGAAGCCCAGGCCGTGCGGCAGCGGATGCGGATACAAACCCGTGCGGAAATAGATATCGATGAAGTTCAAGCCGGCCGCATGCTGGTCGATGGTGACCTCATTGGCGGCAGGCGGCGGCACTTCGACCTCGACCAGTTTCAGGACTTCGGGACCGCCATGCTGCTCGATACGGATTGCCTTGACGAGATTGCTGGCCATGCTGGCCTCCTTTCATTGGAATGTTGCGACTCAAACGGGAAAACCGGATCTCAGCGCGCCGGCGCGCTGCCGCCCGGCGCGGCGGGCGGCGCCTTCGCGGCCCCGCCCCCCATCAATACGAATACCCCTGCCAGCACCAGCGCGGTCCCGGCCATCTGCCACACCGTAATGGGCTCATGCAGGAACCACGAGGCCAGGAACAACACAGACACGGGTCCCAGCATGCCCAGCAGCGACGCCGTCGGCGCGCCGATCAACGCCACCGCCCACATCAACATGAAGACTGGCACCACCGTGTTCAGCGTGGCATGGATCAGCGAATAGCCGTACACGCCCATCGGCTGGACCAGCACCGAGGCCGGATGCACCACGAAGAACTGCACGATGCAGGCCACGCACGACACCAGCATGGCGTAGGCCACCAGGCGGGTCGGCCCGATGCGCTTGATCAGCTCCCCGGAACAGATCAGGTACACAGAATAGCTGAGCGCCGAACCGAACACGAACAAAGACCCTGACAGCACCTCGGCGGAACCGCCGAAGGTCAGGTCGTGGGCAAACACCAGCACCACGCCGGCATACGACAGGATCATCGCCAGCCATTGGCGCCGCTCGACCGGACGCCGGAACCAGAACGCGGAAATCAGCACCACCAGCGAGGGCGACAGGAACAGGATCAGCCGTTCCAGGCTGGCGGTGATGTAGCGCAGTCCGAGGAAATCGAGGAAGCTCGACAGGTAATACCCGAGCAGCCCCAGCACGCAGACCTGGGCGCGCTCCTTCCAGGTCATGACGACAATCTCGCCGCGCGCCGCCAGGCGCGACTGGTGCCAGGCCACCGCCGCGAAAAAAGGCATGGCGAACAACATGCGAAAGGCAATCAGGGTGACCGCGTCGATACCGTAGCGGTAAGTGAACTTGACGACGATGGCCTTGGCCGAGAACAGGATGGCGCCAAGCGCGGCCATGAGGAACCCGGCCGCGCGGCTGGAGGGACGGGAGACCGGCAAAAGCTTGGCAATACGATTCATGCGATGATTTTAGATTCAGCGCAGCGCGATTTGTACGCCCGCTGCGCGCTTTTTTAGCCCCTTGTCACGCCCCCGGCCACGCCGCCGCCCTTGCCGCCTCACTGCGAATGACCCGACACCGCGCCCTTGCCTACATCCATATCGCCGCCGTCCTGTTCGGCCTGACCGGCGTCTTCGGTGAACTGATCCAGGCCAGCGCAGCGGTCATCACGCTGGGCCGGGCAGTCTTCGCCGTCATCTCGCTGGGCCTGTTCGCCCGCATGCGGCGCCGTCCCCTGCTCGGCGCCCTGACGCCTGCCCAACTGTTCGTGCTGGTGATCGCGGGCGCGCTGCTGGCGGCCCATTGGGTCACCTTCTTCATCTCGGTCAAGGTGGGCGGCATCGCCATCGCCACGCTGGGCTTCGCCAGCTTCCCCGCGTTCATCACGCTGTTCGAGGGCCTGATTTTCCGTGAGCGGGTGCGGCTGGCAGAATGGCTGCTGCTGGGCCTGGTCAGCGCCGGCCTGGTGCTGGTCACGCCTTCGTTCGACCTGGCCGACCAGGGCACCATCGGCCTGGCCTGGGGCGTGTTGTCGGGCCTGACCTTCGCCTTGCTGGCCCTGAGCAACCGCCGCTCGGCCTCGGGCATGGACCCGATGCAGGTGGCCTGCTGGCAGAACCTGGTGGTGGCACTGGTGCTGCTGCCGTTCGCGGTCGGCCAGTTGCCCGCCCTGCCGGCCGTGGATTGGCTCTGGCTGGCGCTGTTGGGCGTGTTCTGCACCGGCCTGTCGCACTTCCTGTTCGTTTCCAGCCTGACACGCCTGAACGCCCGCAGCGCCGGGCTGGTGATCGCACTGGAACCGGTCTACGCCATCGCCTTCGCCTGGGTCCTGTTCAGCCAACAGCCCACGATGCGCATGATGGCCGGCGCGGCGCTGATCGTGGCCGCCATCGTCTGGTCCGGCTTGCGCAAGGCGCCGGCGTCGTCGGGTCCGCCGAAAAAGCAGCCTTGACAATTACTGACTAGGCAGTAAAATCTGCCTCATGAATGCCCCGTCACGCCCTGAATCCTCCGAAAATCCGGTCCATTACCGCGGCGATACCCGCTGCATGATGGAAGACAATGCCGGCTACCTGATCAAGCTCGTCGCCAACTCCCTGAACCGCATGCTGGACCAGGAGATGGCGCCGCTCGACCTGACGGCCATGCAGTGGCGCCCCATCGCTATGGTCTCGCTGCGCCGCGCCGACACGCCTGCGGAACTGGCCCGGCTCAATGGTGTCGACACCGGGGCCATGACCCGCACCCTCGACCGTCTCGAGGCCAAGGGCCTGCTGCGCCGTGTCCGCAACCAGCAGGACCGGCGCGTGGTGAAAATCGAATTGACCGAACTCGGCGAAGCCAAGGCGCGCGAAATTCCGCCCAATATCGCCCGCGTGTTGAATCATCATCTACGCGGCTTTTCCACTGACGAGGTCACGCAGCTGATGCACTTCCTGCGCCGCATGATCGCCAATGGTTCCGCCTCAGCCCCCGAGCGCTGACGATACCCGCCCGCCGTCCTCCCTGCATAAGGGCTTTATTTGACGTAATATTTGCCTAGGCAAATACAGATTAATCAACTACTTTCAGCAGATTGTCAGGATGAAACGCCTTCTTTCTACCGCATTAGTGCTGGCCTTGAGCGGTTGCGCCCTGATGGAACCCGGTCCGAAGCCGGTGGCCGCCCTGAATGAAACCAAGCTGGGCCTGACCGGGCAGACCATCACCTGGCCCGATACGCAATGGTGGCAACGCTACGGCGACAGCCAACTCAATGCCCTGATGGACGAGGCGCTGGCGAACAGCCCCTCCATGACAGCCGCGCAGGCGCGCCTGGCCAAGGCGAACGCCGCCGTCGGCACGGCCCGCGCTCCGTTGATGCCGCGAGTGGACGCCAACTACACGCTGAACCGTGAACACTTGTCCAGCGACTACATCTATCCGGCTCCGCTGGGCGGTTCGGTCGTCAGTGACAACCGCCTGGCGCTGGACTTCAGCTACGAGCTGGATTTCTGGGGCAAGAACCGCTCGCGCCTGAAGGCCGCCGTCTCGCAGCAAGCCGCCGCCCAGGCCGACGCCCAGGCGGCCCGCAACGTGCTGGCCAGCGCCACCGTGCGCGCCTATCTCAATCTGCAGGACGCATTCGCGCAGCGCGATGTCATCAAGCGCGTGCTGACCCAGCGCGAGGAAGTGCTGGCGCTGACGCGCGACCGCTATTCCGCCGGCCTGGATACCCAGGTCGAGGTCAAGCAGGCCGAATCGTCGCTCGCCGCCGGCCAGGTCGAGCTCACCCAGACCGAGACCACACTGGCGCAATTGCGCAACCAGGTCGCGGCACTGGCGGGCGCCGGCCCGCAGCGCGGCCAATCGCTGGTGGCCGTGGCCCTGACGGCGCCAGTCGGCGCCGTGCCCGACAGTGTTCCGCTGGAACTGCTTGGGCACCGCCCCGATGTGGTCGCCGCGCGCTGGCGCGCCGAGGCCGCCCGCCACCAGATCGCCAGCGCCCGCGCCGAGTTCTATCCCAACATCAATCTGGTGGCGTTTGCCGGCTTCCAGGCGATCGGCACCGGCAACCTGCTGGGCGCCGCCGCCCGCACTGCCGGCATCGGCCCGGCCATCACCCTGCCGATCTTCCACGGCGGCGAACTGAACGCCAACCTGGCCAGCCGCCGCGCCGACGCCGACCTGGCAGTGTCCGACTACAACCAGACGGTGCTGGATGCCGCGCATCAGGTCGCCGACGCAATTGACGGCCTGCGCCTGCTGGAACAGGAACGCGCGCAACAACGCCAGGCGCGCGAAGCCATCGAGGCGGCTTACTCGTTGGCCGTCAATCGCTACAAAGCCGGCATGGGCAACTACCTGACCGTGCTGGTCGCGCAGACCGGTGTGCTGACGCAGGCGCGGCTCGATACCGACTTGCGCATCCGTGCCTACCAGCTCGACGCCAACCTGGCCAACGCCCTGGGCGGCGGCTATGCGTCCGCGCCCGACTCGCACCCCGCCACGCCCATTACTCATTGAATGCTCCGGATTCAGACGTCATGAACGCAGCCACTCCCGCTCCCAACCCCGCCCGCAAACGCCTGCTGCTGATCGCGACCGGCGCTTTCATCCTCATCGCGATCGCCTACGGCATCTGGTGGATCCTGTTCGGCGCCCACTTCGAAAGCACCGACGACGCCTACGTGCATGGCAACCTGGTGCAGATCACGCCGCAAGTGCCTGGCACGGTGGTGGCCATCGAAGCCGACGACACCGAAACCGTTACCGCCGGCCAGCCGCTGGTGCGCCTGGATCCGGCCGACACCGAGGTCGCCCTGCAGCAGGCCGAAGCCAAGCTCGCGCAGACCGTGCGCCAGGTCCGCACCTACTACGTCCAGAACGACGCGCTGGCGGCGGACGTCGACCTGCGCCAGGCCGACATCCAGCGCGCCCAAGCCGAACTGACGCGCGCCCAGAGCGACGTCACACGGCGCCAGCAGTTGGCCAAGTCCGGCGGCGTCAGCGGCGAGGAAATCCTGCACGCCGAGGCGGCCCTGAAGACCGCGCAATCCGGCCTGGCGCAGGCCCGCGCCGCGCTGGCCGCCTCACGCGCCAAGCTGGCGACCAACCAAGCCCTGACCCAGGGCACCACGGTGGCCGACCATCCCGATGTGCGCCAGGCCATCGCCGGCCTGCGCAACGCCTGGCTGGCGCAATCGCGCACGGTCTTGCCCGCGCCCGTCGGCGGCGTCATCGCCCGCCGCAGCGTGCAGGTGGGCCAGCGCGTAGCCCCCGGCGCCGCCCTCATGACCGTGGTGCCGCTTGACCAGGTCTGGGTCGAGGCCAACTTCAAGGAGGGTCAATTGCGCAAGATGCGCGTCGGCCAGCCGGTCAAGATGGTCGCCGATCTTTACGGCAGTTCGGTCACTTACCACGGCACCGTCGAGGGCCTGGATGCAGGCACGGGCAGCGCCTTCGCCCTGCTGCCGGCACAGAACGCCACCGGCAACTGGATCAAGGTGGTGCAACGCGTGCCCGTGCGCATCAAACTCGACCCCGCGGACCTGAAGACGCACCCGCTGCGCGTGGGTCTGTCGATGGACGTGGAAGTCGATGTCGGCAAGCAGGACGGCGAGGCGCTGGCGGCCGCCGCCCGCAAGGAACCCGCATGGTCGACGCGCGCGTTCGAGCCGGCACATGATGAGGTCGACGCTATGATCACCAAGATCATCCAGGCCAATCTCGCTTCCGACGAATTCAGCCCGCAGGCGGCCACTGCATCCGTGACCAAAGCAGGCGCGGCGCGCGGCGCCAGGTAAGGGAGCGCTCCCATGAACACCACCGCGCAGCCCGCGGCCGGCGGCGCCCCCGCCGAACCCACTGTCCTCCCGCCGGGCACTTACCCGCCACTGGAAGGCGCGACCCGCATCATCGGATCGATCGCGCTATCCACGGCGGTGTTCATGAACGTGCTGGACACCTCCATCGCGAACGTGTCCATTCCCACGATTTCCGGCGACCTGGGCGTCAGCTCCAGCCAGGGCACCTGGGTCATCACCTCGTTCGCCGTGGCCAACGCCATCACCGTGCCCCTGACTGGCTGGCTGACGCAGCGCTTCGGCCAGGTACGGCTGTTCCTGATCTCCACCCTGCTGTTCGTGCTGGCATCGTGGTTGTGCGGCTTCTCGCCTTCGCTCGAGGCCCTGATCGCCTTCCGCGTCCTGCAGGGCGCGGTGGCCGGCCCGATGATTCCGCTGTCGCAGACCCTGATGCTGGCCAGCTTTCCCAAATCCAAGGCGGGCATGGCGCTGGCGGTCTGGTCCATGACGACCCTGGTCGCGCCGGTGGCCGGCCCCTTGCTGGGCGGCTGGATCTCCGACAACTACACCTGGCCGTGGATCTTCTACATCAACGTTCCGGTGGGCCTGCTGGCGGCATGGATCAGTTGGCGCATTTACGGCAAGCGTGAGTCGCTGACCCGCAAGCTGCCGATCGACAAGCTTGGCCTGGTGCTGCTGGTGATCTGGGTCGGCGCGCTGCAGATCATGCTCGACAAAGGCAAGGAACTGGACTGGTTCGCCAGCCCCACTATCATTGCGCTGGCCGCCATCGCCTTCGTCGCGTTCGTCTTCTTCCTGATCTGGGAACTGACCGACGCGCACCCGGTCGTCGACCTGCGACTATTCAAGGAACGCAACTTCACCGTCGGCGCGCTGACGCTCGCGGTGGCCTACGGCGTGTTCTTCGGCAACGTGGTGCTGCTGCCGCTATGGCTGCAAAGCTACATGGGCTACACCGCCACCTACGCCGGCATGGTGACCGCGCCCGTGGGCCTGCTGGCCATCCTGCTCACCCCCATGGTGGGCAAGATGCTGGCCACCCGCGACCCGCGCCAGATCGTGACGGTGGCGTTCCTGATCTTCGCGCTGGTGTGCTTCATGCGCTCGGGCTTCAACACCCAGACCGACGTACGCACGCTGATGATTCCGACCATCATCCAGGGCGCGGCCATGGCCGCGTTCTTCGTGCCGCTGACCTCGATCACGCTGTCCAGCATCGAACCCTGGCGCATCCCGGCCGCCTCGGGCCTGTCCAATTTCCTGCGCCTGACCGCCGGCGCCTTCGGCACCTCGATCGCGACCACGCTGTGGGAGAACCGCGCCACCCTGCACCACGCCCAATTGACCGAGGTCGCCAAACCCGGCCAGCAGGCATTCGACCAGACCCTCAACGCGCTGCAGAACGGCGTCGGCATGTCGCACCAACAGGCGCTGACCACCGTCGACCGGCTGATCAACGCACAAGCGTTCACCATGTCGGCGGTGGACGTGTTCTACGCGTCGGCTGTCATCTTCCTGCTGCTGACCGGCCTGGTGTGGTTCGCGCGCCCGCGCTCGGCCAAGGCGGGCGGCGGTGGCGCCGCGGAAGCGGCGGCTGGCGCTCACTGACGGCCGCGCGTGCAGCGCGCGGCGCCATGGGAGCGTCCGATAAAAATAGGCCCGGCACTCGCCGGGCCTTTTCAATCCTTCAGCAACGTATGCCAATCCTGCCGCTCGATCACTTCGGGCGGCAGCGCGCTCACCGGCGACAGGTTGATCACCGAGACACCCCGGCTGCGCCATTGCGGCGCCGCGAAACGGAACGACGGCTCGATGAGCCGGGAGAAATTGCGCGCCAGCCGGCTGGCCTGGGGCCAGCCGCCCTCATCGTAGAAACGCATGCCGTGCTGCAGATTCAGGTCCAGGCCGTGCAAGTAGACCTTGCGCGCACCGCCCGAGATCAGGACCTGCAGCGCGACATAGGCCACCGTATCGGCATCGAATACCCCCAGCGAGGCATCGAAGCTGTAGCCCAACCCCTGCTTCGCATCCAGCAGTTGCAAGTCAGGCGAGGCCGCCGCCATGCGCTTGAGTACGGCCGGCGCGGCACTGCGCTGGTAGGCGCGCTCGGAAATCAGTTCGACGATACAGACGCGGCAGCGGATGAGTTCCTGGGGAATTCCCTGCATGATGTACCGCAGCACCTCCGGCAGCACGTAGAGCGTCAGGTCACAGGCAACGATCTCGCGCACCAGGTCGATGCGATCCCGCACGAAATTCTGGTCGATGATGCAGTAATACTTGAAAGGCACCTTGAACTTGTGCCTGAGCGCAATCGAGCCGTTCACGCCCATCGCCGCGCCAATGGCCAGGCGATCGTAAGGGATCTCGGCGATCGACGGTCCGCTCAGGATCAGATGCACCTCGCGATCTTCGGGGTCGTACCCCTGCCCCAGTGGGGTGATGGGCAGCGTGCGGCCGAAGGCGCGGAAACCGCAGATCGCCCCCGCGGAATCACGCCAGATCCGCACGAACGGCCACAGATGCTGGTTGTGCCGCTGCGTGCGCGAACGCAACATGCGGAACAGCTTGCGGGCGAATCGGTCGGCACGGCTCCCTCCCACCGGCGTCGGTGGGGGGGAAGCGACGGAGTCGACCATATCTTCAGCCCCCTGCGAATGCACCGCTAGGCCGCCGCGATCAACGACGCGATGGCATCGCCAACCTCAGCGGTCGAGGCGCTACCTTGCATGTCGCGCGTGCGCGGGCCTTCGGCCAGCACCGTTTCGATGGCGCGCACCACGGCAGCCGAAGCGTCGGGATAACCCAGGAAATCCAGCATCAGCGCCCCGCTCCAGATCTGGCCGATCGGGTTGGCGATGCCTTTGCCATAGATATCAGGTGCGGAACCATGCACGGGCTCGAACAGGGACGGGAACTTGCGCTCCGGATTCAGGTTGGCCGACGGCGCGATGCCGATCGTCCCGGTGCAGGCAGGCCCCAGATCGGACAGGATATCGCCGAAAAGATTGGAGGCCACGACCACATCGAACCAATCCGGATGCTGCACGAAATGCGCGCAAAGAATATCGATGTGGTATTTGTCCCAGCGCACATCCGGATAGTTGCCGGCCATGGCGGCGACCCGCTGGTCCCACCAGGGCATCGAAATGGAAATGCCGTTGGATTTGGTGGCCGCCGTCAGGTGCTTGCCACGCTTGCGTGCCAGTTCGAATGCGAATTTCAGCACGCGGTCGGCGCCGATGCGGGTGAACACGCTTTCCTGGATCACCACTTCGCGCTCGGTGCCGCCGAACAGGACGCCGCCACTGTTGGAATACTCGCCTTCGGTATTTTCACGCACGATGAAAAAGTCGATTTCACCGGGCTTGCGGCCGGCCAGCGGCGACGGCACGCCCGGCATCAGGCGCACCGGGCGCAGGTTGATGTATTGGTCGAATTCGCGACGGAACTTGAACAACGACCCCCACAGGGCCTCGTGATCGGGCACCGTGGCGGGCCAGCCGATGGCGCCGAAGAAAATCGCCTCATGCCGGCCTATCTGCTGCTGCCAGTCGTCCGGCATCATCTTGCCGTGCTTGGCGTAATAGTCGCAGCTCCAGTCGAAATGATCCCACTGGAAGTCGATGCCGAAGCGCGTCGCCACGGCATCGAGCACCTTCAAACCTTCCGGCACGACTTCCTTGCCGATGCCATCGCCGGGAAGCACTGCAATCTTGTGTTTCGCCACCACTGTTTCCTTTGGATTTCCGGGTTATATCGCCCAGAATCATAGGCATAAATGGCACGAGTGCAATACCCCCGGTTACAAACAACCCACTACCGCACATTACAAGACGCAGTAACCGCATTTGTCCCAAAAACGGAATACAGCGTTCAACGCCGCGACTTCGAACCCAGCAGCGAACCCAGGATGCCGCGCGCCAGTTCGCGCGCGATGGATCGCGCCGTGCTCTTGGCCACGGTCTGCACCACGCCATCGCGCTTGCCGCCACGCGGGCCGGTCGAACCGAACAACACGTCGTTGAGACTGTCCATGAAGCCGCCGCGTTCCTCGGCCTGCGCCTTGCCCGCGCCCGGAGCCGGCTCGGTCGGGACCTGCCCGGCCGGCTTCGCGGCGCGTCCGGCCAGCACTTCGTAGGCCGATTCCCGGTCTATCGCCTGCCCGTATTTGGCGGACATCGGGCTCGCCTGGCGCAGGGCCTGGCGCTCGGCGTCGGTTGCCGGGCCGATGCGACTGGCGGGCGGCACGATCCAGGCGCGTTCGGTCGGCGTTGGCCGGCCCTTGGCGTCCAGCAACGACACCAGCGCCTCGCCCACGCCCAGTTCGGTGATTGCCGCCTCGATGTCCAGCCCCGGGTTGGGCCGCATGGTCTGCGCGGCGGTCTTGACGGCCTTCTGGTCGCGCGGAGTGAAGGCCCGCAGCGCGTGCTGCACCCGGTTGCCCAACTGCCCCAACACCGTGTCCGGAATATCCAGTGGATTCTGCGTGACGAAATACACGCCCACGCCCTTGGAACGCACCAGCCGCACCACCTGCTCGATCTTGTTCAGCAGCGCCGGCGGCGCGTCGTTGAACAGCAGGTGCGCCTCGTCGAAGAAGAACACCAGCCTGGGCTGGTCCGGGTCGCCCACCTCGGGCAGCTTCTCGTACAGGTCAGCGAGCAGCCACAGCAGGAAGATCGCGTACAGCCGAGGGGCCTGCATCAGTTTGTCGGCGGCCAGCACGTTGACGATGCCACGGCCCTGGGCGTCGGTGCGCATCAGGTCGGCCACGTCCAGCATCGGCTCGCCGAAGAATTTTTCCGCGCCCTGCGACTCCAGCGCCAGCAGGCCGCGCTGGATCGCGCCGACGCTGGCGGCGGACACGTTGCCATAGCGGGTCTTGAGCTCGGCGGCGCGGTCGGCGACGTTCTGCAGCATGGCGCGCAGGTCTTTCAGATCCAGCAGCAGCTGGCCCTCGTCGTCGGCCACCTTGAAAACCAGGGTCAGCACCCCTTCCTGGGTATCGTTCAGTTCCAGGATGCGCGCCAGCAGCAGCGGCCCCATGTCGGTGATGGTGGCGCGCACCGGCGTGCCCTGCTCGCCGAACACGTCCCACAGCGCGACCGGGCTGGCGCCCCAGGCCGGCTCGTCAAGGCCCAGGTTCTTGAGCCGCTCCTGCAGCTTGGGGCTGGCCACCCCGGCCTGGGAAATGCCCGTCAGGTCGCCCTTGACGTCGGCCATGAAGACAGGCGTGCCGATACGTGAGAAGGACTCGGCCAGCACCTGCAGCGTTACGGTCTTGCCGGTCCCGGTGGCCCCGGTAATGCAGCCATGGCGGTTGGCCAGCGCTGGCAACAGGGCCAGTTCGGTCTGCGCGTTCCTGGCAATGACAAGGGGGTTGGGCATGGGCTGCTCTCCGGACCGGAATGACTCAGATGCCCAAGTGTAGAGCCTGCGGTGGCGCTTGTGCGCGTGGCAATATGGACACAGGCGGCGCACTCCCGGGCGCGCAGGCCGCCGGCACGGTAAAATGCCGTTTTTGCAGACAATTTATCCTGGGAAGCCATGGCCGGACACAGCAAATGGGCCAATATTCAGCACCGCAAGGGCCGTCAAGACGCCAAACGCGGAAAGCTCTGGACCAAGATCATTCGTGAAATCACCGTGGCGGCGCGCGCCGGCGGCCCCGACCCGGACAGCAACCCGCGCCTGCGCATGGCCTGGGACAAGGCCACCGACGCCAACATGCCCAAGGACAACATCCAGCGCGCCATCCAGCGCGGCGCGGGCGGCGCGGACGGCGATGCGTACGAGGAAGTGCGCTACGAAGGCTACGGCATCGGCGGCGCGGCGGTCATCGTCGACTGCATGACCGACAACCGCACCCGCACCGTTGCCGAAGTGCGCCACGCCTTCGCCAAGAACGGCGGCAACCTGGGCCAGGAAGGCTCGGTGGCCTTCATGTTCAAGCACTGCGGTCAATTCGTGTTCGCCCCCGGCACGCCCGAAGACCAGGTCATGGAAGCGGCCCTCGAGGCCGGCGCCGAAGACGTCACCACCGACGAGGAGGGCGTGATCGAAGTCATCTGCGCCCCCACCGACTACGCCGCCGTGCGCAAGGCGTTCGACGACGCCGGCCTCAAGGCAGAAGTCGACGGCATCGTCATGAAGGCGCTGAACGAAACCGAACTGGCCGGCGAAGACGCGGTCAAGATGCAGAAGCTGCTCGACGCCCTGGAAGGCCTGGACGACGTGCAGGAAGTCTATACCACCGTCATTTTCGACGAAGCGCAGTAATTTCCCCGCGGTTTTTCCGCGCGGTTTTTCCCTTACCCGGCGTGCGGCAGGCCTCGCCTACTCGCGCCACGCTGTCACCGGATCCGGGCCCACCCGGGTCCGTGGCCTATTTCTCGGGCAGGTGTCTCGCGACACTCGACTGGCAACCTTAAGAATCACGCAACGATGAAACTCCTGGTAATTGGCTCGGGCGGCCGCGAACATGCCCTCGCCTGGCGACTGGCCCGCTCCCCGCGCGTACACAAGGTGTATGTGGCGCCGGGCAACGGCGGCACCGAACGGGCCGAGCAGATGGAAAACGTCCCGCTCACCGATGCCGAGGAACTGGCTGACTTCGTCCAGCGCGAAGGCATCGCCCTGACGGTCGTCGGTCCCGAGGCGCCGCTGGCCGCCGGCGTGGTCGACGTCTTCCGTGCCCGCGGCCTGAAGATCTTCGGGCCGACCAAGGCCGCCGCGCAGTTGGAAAGCTCCAAGGACTATGCCAAGGCCTTCATGGTCCGGCACAACATCCCGACCGCGCGCTACGAGACCTTCACCGACCCGGCCCTGGCTCACGCCTACATCGACCAGCAAGGCGCGCCCATCGTGATCAAGGCCGACGGCCTGGCCGCCGGTAAGGGCGTGGTGGTCGCGGCCACGCTCGACGAAGCGCATGCCGCCGTCGACGCCATGCTGGGCGACGGTTCCATGGGCGCCGCCGGCGCGCGCGTCGTCATCGAGGAATGCCTGGTGGGCGAGGAAGCCAGCTTCATCGTCATGTGCGACGGCCGCAACGTGCTGGCTCTGGCCACCAGCCAGGACCACAAGCGCCTGCTGGACGGCGACCAGGGCCCCAACACCGGCGGCATGGGCGCCTACTCGCCCGCCCCCATCGTCACGCCCGAGTTGCACCACCGCATCATGCGCGAAATCATCCTGCCAACCGTGCAGGGCATGACGCGCGACGGCATCCCCTACACCGGCTTCCTGTACGCTGGCCTGATGATCGCTCCTGGCGACGATCCCGACCGCGACATCAAGACGCTGGAATTCAACTGCCGCATGGGCGACCCGGAAACCCAGCCGATCATGATGCGCGTCAAGAGCGACCTGCTGGACGCGCTCGAGCACGCCGTCGAGGGCACGCTGGACCAGGCCGACATCACCTGGGACCGCCGCACCGCCCTGGGCGTGGTGCTGGCCTCGCACAACTATCCCAACACCCCGCGCACCGGCGACGTCATCCGCGGCCTGCCCGCCGATGCCGACGACTGCATGGTGTTCCACGCGGCGACCCGCCTGGAAGGCGACGAAACCCAGACCACCGGCGGCCGCGTGCTGTGCGTCACGGCGCTGGGCGACTCGGTCAAGATGGCGCGCGATCGCGTCTACGAAGCCATCGACGGCATCCACTTCGACGGCCGCCAGTACCGCAGCGACATCGGCTGGCGCGCGCTCAAGCCGTCGCAGCAGAAGCCCAAGTCCAACGCGTAACCGGAAGCGCCGATGAACGCCTTGCCCGTCGCCGACGTCCGCGGCTACCTCACCGGCCTGCAGTCCCGCATCGTCGCCGCGCTGGAGGCCGCCGAAGGCGGTCCCTTCCGCAGCGACGAATGGGTCCGGCCCGAAGGTGGCGGCGGCCTGTCGCGCCTGCTCGAAGGCGGCCAGTTGTTCGAGCGCGCTGGCGTGCTGTTCAGCCACGTCCAGGGTTCGAAGCTGCCGCCGTCGGCCAGCGCGCACCGGCCCGAGCTGGCCGGCCGCTCCTGGGAAGCCATGGGCGTGTCGATGGTGCTGCACCCGCGCAACCCGTACGTGCCCACCACGCACATGAACGTGCGCATGTTCGTCGCGGCGGCCCGTCCCGGCCATGACGAGGCCGACGTGTTCTGGTTCGGCGGCGGCATCGACCTGACGCCTTACTACCCTTTCGAGGAAGACGCGCGCCACTTCCACACGGTGTGCCGCGACGCCCTGGCCGGGCATGGCGCCGACTACTACCCGCGCTACAAGCGCTGGTGCGATGAGTATTTCTTCCTCAAGCACCGCAACGAAACCCGGGGCATCGGCGGCATCTTCTTCGATGACCTGAACGCTCCCGGCTTCGACGCCTCGTTCGCCCTGACGCGCTCGGTCGGCGACGCCTTCCTCGACAGCTACCTGCCGATCGTCGAACGTCGCCGCCACACTCCCTACGGCGAACGCGAACGCGACTTCCAGGCCTACCGCCGCGGCCGCTACGTCGAATTCAACCTGGTATTCGACCGCGGCACGCTGTTCGGCCTGCAGTCCGGCGGCCGCACCGAGTCGATCCTGCTGTCCATGCCGCCGCTGGCGCAATGGCGCTACGACTGGCAGCCGGAGGCGGGCACGCCCGAGGCCGAGCTGGCTGCCTACCTGACGCCGCGGGACTGGGTGTGAAGCGTATCGGGCTCCTGGGCGGCAGTTTCGACCCCGTCCACGTCGCGCATGTCGCGCTGGCCGAAAACGCGCTGCGGGCGCTCGGCCTGGCGCAAGTGCAGTTGATCCCGGCGGCCAACCCCTGGCAGCGCGCCGCCTTGCACGCCACCGCGGACCAGCGCCGCGCCATGCTGGAACTGGCCATCGCCGGCCATGACGGTCTGGTGGTCAACCCGATCGAACTCGAACGCGGCGGCGCCACCTACACCATCGACACCCTGCGCGCCCTGCCCGCGGATGCCCGCTATGTCTGGCTGCTGGGCGCCGACCAGTTGGCCAATTTCTGCACCTGGCAGTCCTGGCGCGAAATCGCCAGCCTGGTCGACCTGGCCGTGGCCACACGCCCCGGCACGCCGCTGGCGCCGCCGGCCGAACTGGTCGACTGGCTGCGCGGCCAGGGACGCCAGCTCGAAGAATTGCCTTTCGCCCCGATGCCGGTCTCGGCCTCGCAGATCCGCCAGCGCCTGGGCCGCGGCGAACCGACCGATGGCCTGCTGGCCGCCCCGGTCGCCGCCTATATTGCGGCGCACCATCTTTATCGATAAACCCACGCCCGCCCGGCATGCTTCGCATGCCCTGGAACCGGCATCCGCCGTGCTTCAGCGGGTTATATTTGCAGCTATGGATATTCAGAAACTCCAACGCGCCGTCATCGACGCCCTCGAAGACGTCAAGGCGCAAGACATCAAGGTGTTCAACACCACGCATCTGACCAGCCTGTTCGATCGCGTCGTGATTGCCAGCGCCACCTCCAACCGGCAGACCCGCGCGCTGGCCTCCAGCGTGTCCGATCGCGGCCGCGCGCTCGGCCTGTCCGGCATCACGATCGAAGGCGAAGACACCGGCGAATGGGTGGTGGTCGACCTGGGCGACATCGTCGTCCACGTCATGCAGCCCGCCATCCGCCAGTACTACAACCTGGAAGAAATCTGGGGCGGCAAACCGGTGCGCGTCAAGTTGTTGCCCGAATCCACCCGTGCCGCGCCGGTCGCCAGCGACAGCGCCTACGACAGCACCGACGACTAAGGCGGCGCGGCGTGAAACTGATCGTCGCCGCCGTCGGCACGCGCATGCCTGACTGGGTGCAGATCGCCTGGGACGACTACGCCAAGCGCCTGCCTCCCGACTGTGCGCTGGAACTGCGCGAGATCAAGCCTGAACCCCGCACCACCGGCAAGACACCGGCCCAGATGATGGCGGCCGAGGCCAAACGTATCGAGGCCGCATTGCCGGCCGGCGCGCTGCGCCTGGCACTGGATGAGCGCGGCCGCGACCTGACCACCATGGCCTTGTCGCAGAAACTCGAGCAATGGCGGGCCGGCGGCCAGGATGTCGCCTTCCTGGTCGGCGGGCCGGACGGGCTGGACGCCGGGCTCAAGGCTTCGTGCAGCGGCCAGTTGCGGCTGTCGTCGCTAACCTTGCCGCACCCCATGGTGCGGGTGGTGCTGGCCGAGCAGCTCTACCGCGCCTGGGCCATCATGACCAACCATCCCTATCACCGCGCCTGATGCCAGTCGCCGGGCGCGCTCCCTCGCGCCAGCGACGCGCCGCCTCACATGACTGACGCCTCCTCTCCCGCACGCATCTATCTCGCCTCGGCCAGCCCGCGGCGGCGCGAACTGCTGACCCAGATCGGCCTGGCCCACGAGGTGCTGCGCGTCCCCGCGCCTCCCGGCGAAGACGAACCGCAACACCCTGGCGAGCGCGCCGCAGATTACGTCCGGCGCACCGCGCGCGACAAGGCCGAGCGCGGCCGCGACTGGCTGCGTGCACAAGGCCTGCCCGAACTGCCATTGCTGGCCGCCGACACCACGGTGATCCTGGATGATCTGGTGCTGGGCAAACCCGCCGACCGTGATGACGCGATCCGCATCCTGCAAACGCTGTCAGGGCGCGCGCATCAGGTGCACACCGCCGTGGCCCTGTGGAGCGGCGAACGCCTGCTGGAAGCAGTCTCCATCACCGAAGTGCGCATGCGCGCGCTGCAACGCGACGAGATCGCGCGCTATTGCGACAGTGGCGAGCCCTACGGCAAGGCCGGCGCCTATGGCATCCAGGGCCTGGCCGGCACGTTCGTGGCGCGCATCGAGGGCAGCTACACCGGGGTCATGGGCCTGCCCCTGTTCGAAACCGCCAACCTGCTGCGCGCGGCGGGTATCGCCCTTCCCTGACCGATCGGTCCCAATGGCAAAAGCCCCCGGACCATGCGGTTCGGGGGCTTTTGCACGCACCGGGCAGACTGCGATCAGCCCTGCGAAGTCGAGACCTGCGGCGCCATGCCAGGCGGCTGCGCCGCGGGCGCACCGCCTTCCAGCGCCGCGTGCAACTGCTCCTTATCCAGCTCGCCCTCCCAGCGCGCCACGACAACCGCCGCGGTGGCGTTGCCAACCAGGTTAGTCAGCGCGCGGCATTCGGACATGAAGCGATCCACGCCCAGGATCAGCGCCATGCCGGCCACCGGCACCGTCGGCACCACCGACAGGGTCGCCGCCAGGGTAATGAAGCCGGCGCCAGTCACGCCCGCCGCGCCCTTGGAACTCAGCATCGCCACCAGCAGCAACAGGATCTGGTCGCCCAGCGACAGCGGAATGTCGCACGCCTGGGCAATGAACAGCGCCGCCATCGTCATGTAGATATTGGTGCCGTCCAAGTTGAACGAATAGCCGGTGGGCACCACCAGGCCGACCACCGATTTGGAGCAACCCGCTCGCTCCATTTTCTGCATCAGCGTCGGCAGCGCGGCTTCCGACGAACTCGTGCCCAGCACCAGCAACAGTTCTTCGCGGATGTAGCGCACCAGCTTCAGGATCGAAAAGCCGTTATAGCGCGCCACCATGCCCAGCACCACCACCACGAACAACACCGCGGTGGCGTAGAACGTACCCACCAGCATCGCCAGGTTGACGATGGACTTGATGCCGTACTTGCCAATGGTGAATGCCATCGCGCCGAATGCGCCAATCGGCGCGGCCTTCATCAGGATGGCCACCAGCTTGAAAATGGGCTGGGCCAGCGCCGTCAGGAAGTTCAGCACCGGCTTGCCGCGCTCGCCCACCTGCGCCAACGCGATGCCGAACAGCACGGCCACGAACAGCACCTGCAGGATATCGCCGCCGACAAAGGGGCTGAAAATAGTGGTGGGAATGACGTTCAGCAGGAAACCCGTGATGGTCGAATCATGCGCCTTGGCGACATAGCCAGACACCGCCTTCTGGTCCAGCGTGGCCGGATTGATGTGCATGCCGGCTCCCGGCTGCACGATATGGCTCACCACCATGCCCACGATCAGGGCCAGGGTCGAGAACACCAGGAAATACAGCATGGCCTTGCCCGCCACGCGACCGACCTTCTTCAGATCGCTCATCGCCGCGATACCGGTGGCCACAGTCAGGAAGATCACCGGCGCGATGATCATCTTCACCAGTTTGATGAAGCCATCGCCCAGCGGCTGCATCGCCTGGCCGAGGTCGGGTTTGAAATATCCCAGCAGAATGCCGACCACGATGGCGAACAGCACCTGCACATACAGGATTTGATAGAACTTGAGCTTGCGCGCAGGCGCGCCTTGATCCACGTCGATCATTGGGATTTGTCCCCACCAGGGCCCCATGCTCCCTGCGACGGCGCGCTGCGGGTACGGGGCGTTTTCTCTTTCAGAGCGCTGCGTATCTCCGCAGGCCGATTTCACCCGGCATGCGATACCGCCGGGCTTGCCCCATACATGCAAATGGCGTGCCAGCGTCCGCGGCAACAGGAAATTAAGTTAAGTTTTTGATTTATTTATATTTTTCGACAACCTACTTGGTCGCTCGAATGAATATTGGCGAAATGCCACACAAAAACCGGATAGAATGTGCGAAAAACCGCACACACCCATGCCATCCCGTTCCCCTCCCCAGGCTGCCGCGCCAGCCGGCCGCCGACGCCGCACGGCCTGGCCCTGGGCATTGCTGCTCGTGGCCGGAGCGGCCATCGTCGTGGGCGTGCTGTACGCGGCCGGACAATGGGCGCGCGAAGGCGCGCTCAAGGAGGCCTATCTACAGGCGCGTAGCGCCGGTCAGATCAACGCCGCCCTGCTGCGCAACAACCTGGACAAGTTCCGCGCCCTGCCCTTTGTCCTGACCCGTGACGTGGATCTGCGCGCCACACTGCAGACCCCAACGCCGGCCCTGATCGAATCGCTGGACGAAAAACTCGACACCCTCAGCCACGGCGTGGGCGCCTCGGCCATCTATGTATTGAATCGGAACGGCTACGCGATTGCCGCCAGCAACTGGCGGGAACCGGCCACCTTCGTTGGCGTCGACTATCAATTCCGGCCCTATTTCCAAGGCGCGGTCGCGCATGGCGCCGCCGAGCATTTCGCGCTGGGCACCGTCAGCCACGAGGCTGGCCTCTACCTGTCCCGCCGCGTCGACGACAACAGCGGTGCCATGCTCGGCGTGGTGGTGCTGAAGGTGGATTTCCGCGATCTGGAGGCCGACTGGCGCCAATCGAACGCGCCCATTTTCGTCACCGACGAACACGGCGTGGTGCTGCTGGGCAACCAGCCCGGCTGGCGCTTCCGCGTGCTGGCGCCGCTGGCGCCCGACGTGGCGCAGAGCCTGCGAACCAGCCTGCAGTTCGGCGATGCCATGTTCCAACCGTTGCCACTGCAGCCGCCGCTGCAGACCGTGACAGGCGGCCAGGTCGTGCGGGCGAGCGAGACCTTGCCGCAGATTCCCGCCGGCACGCCTTTGCTGCACACCACGCTGCCGATCGTCGAATCACCCGGCTGGACGCTGCACCTGCTGTCGCCAATGCAATCCGCGCTGAATCGCGCCACCGCCAACGCCCAGCTCGGCGCGCTTCTGGCGCTGGCAACGCTTTCCGCCATCATCGGCATCCTGCTTTACCGCCGCCACCGCGGCCTCGAACGGGTCGCGCAGCAATTGGCCATCAGTCAGCAACTGGCCGCCCAGGTGGAAGACCGCACCGCCCAGCTACGTGAAGCCAATCGACAGTTGCTGGCGCAAATGGACGAACGCCAGCGCACCGAGGCACGCCTGCACACCATGCAGGATGAATTGGTGCAGGCCAGCAAGCTCGCGGTGCTGGGGCAGGTCGCTGCGGGCGTCGCGCACGAGATCAACCAACCCGTGGCCGCGATCCGCGCCTATGCCGATAACGCCGCCGAGTTCCTGCGCCGCCGGGACACGTCTTCGGTAGAGGGCAACCTCGGCACCATCGCCGCGTTGACCGAACGGATTGGCCACATCACCGGCGAACTGCGCGCCTTTTCACGCAAGGCCGGCGCCACGGTCGGCCCCACCAGCCTTAAAGAGGCGCTCGACGGCGCCCTACTGCTGGTCGGTCCGCGCGCCAGGCGCCAGGGCGTGACGCTGCAATGCCCGCCGGCCGGGCAGGACTATCTGGTACAAGCCAACCGCATTCGCCTCGAACAGGTGCTGGTGAACCTGCTGCAAAACGCCCTGGATGCGCTCGAAGGCCAGGCCGACGGCAACATTGTCATTGCTGTGCAGGACATGGACGCCACGGTACGGCTGTTCCTCAATGACAACGGCCCCGGCCTGTCGCCGCAAGCCCGCGCGCGCCTGTTCACACCGTTTCACACCAGCAAGGCCGAAGGCCTGGGGCTGGGACTGGTGATCTCGCGCGACATCGTCGCCGAGTTCGGCGGCGACCTGCGCGCTGCCCAGCCAGGCGACACCCATTTCCCCGCGCCCCACGGCCCCGGCCGCGGCGCGATGTTCACGCTCACGCTACGCAAGTCGCCGCCCACAAACCATGATCCGCGTTCCTGACCCTTCTTCACCAGCAAAAGCCGGCGCGGACGCGCCATCCGCCTCGCCCTCCGGCTTCGCGGCGGTTCCGTCGCCCGCAGCCTCGCCCCTGCTCGATGACGCGCCAGCCTGCCCTCAGGCTACGCGCGTCGCCTTCATTGACGATGACGAGGACTTGCGCCTCGCCAATGTACAGACGCTCAAACTGCAGGGCATCGCGGTCGAGGCCCACGCCAGCGCGCGCAGCGCGCTGGCCACACTGACTCGGGATTTCGACGGCGTGGTGGTCACGGACATCCGCATGCCCGACATCGATGGCCTGCAGCTATTTCAGCGGCTGCGCGCCGTTGACCCGCAAATCCCCGTCATCCTCATCACCGGCCATGGCGATATCGCCATGGCGGTGCAGTGCATGCGCGACGGCGCTTATGATTTCCTGGCCAAGCCCTATCCGCCCGATCGCCTGGTCACCGCCATTAACCATGCTGCCGAAAAGCGCCGCCTGGTACTCGAGAACCGGCGCCTGCGCGATGCGGCGTTCGCAGTCGAGGCTGACGAGGTGCCCTTCATCGGCACCACGCCGGCCATGCAACGCATCAAGCAGACCCTGCGCCATATCGCCGACGCCGATGTCGACGTGTTGGTGGAGGGAGAAACCGGCACCGGCAAGGAAGTCGTGGCCACCGCCCTGCATCGCCTGAGCCGTCGGCGCAACCGCGCGCTGGTCGCGATCAATTGCGGTGCGTTACCGGAAAGCGTGATCGAGAGCGAATTGTTCGGCCATGAAGCCGGCGCTTTCACCGGCGCACAGAAGCGGCGCATCGGACGCATCGAGCATGCCAGCGGCGGCACCCTCTTCCTGGACGAAATCGAAAGCATGCCCCTCGCGGTGCAGGTCAAGCTGCTGCGGGTATTGGAATCACGCCAGATCACGCCACTGGGCAGCAACGAGGTACGCAACCTGGATCTGCGGGTCGTCGCCGCCACCAAGGAAGACCTGGGCAGCCCCGCCATCCGCGCCAAATTCCGCGAAGACCTGTTCTATCGGCTCAATGTCGTCACCATCCGCATTCCGCCGTTGCGCGAGCGCCGCGAGGACATCCCATTGCTGCTGGCCCACTACCTGGGTCATGCTTCGCGCCGCTTCCAGCGCGACATCCCCGACATGCCGGCCAATATCAAGCAGCATTTGTTGACGCATGACTGGCCCGGCAACGTGCGAGAACTCGCACACTTCGCCGAGCGCTTCGTGCTGGGCGTCCTCGATGCGCCTACCGCGGCCTTGCCGGCACAGGAAACCACGCAGGGCACCCTGCCGGAGAAGATGGAACGCTTCGAGGCCCAACTCATCCGCGAAGCGCTCGCCGCCCACCAGGGCGATGTACGCGCCACGCACGAAGCGCTGGGCATTCCGCGCAAGACCTTCTACGACAAGCTTCAACGCCACGGCATCGACCGCCAGGAATACACGGCCCCCCCGGGCTGAGCGGTCCTGGCAGGCTTCAGCAGTCAAAAACCCCCATGTGGCGCGGCCGCACGGGGGTTTTTCATGGGTTTTGCGATGCGGCCGCCGATGGGATTTGCCGCGCAGGGGCGTGGGGCGCTGGCGGCCGAGCCTGGTTCAGCCGGCCCGCGTTCGTGCGCCACCAAAAAACAAAACCCCGCCAGGCGTGAGCCTGCGGGGTTTTGAGCAATAAAAGCCTGACGATGACCTACTTTCACAGACGTCCGTCCACTATCATCGGCGCAAAGGCGTTTCACTGTCCTGTTCGGGATGGGAAGGAGTGGTACCACCTTGCTA